>NZ_JALNTH010000009.1:159657-200142 GCF_023161935.1 Pseudoalteromonas sp. 2CM28B | reverse complement strand
GAGCTGGATTCGAACCAGCGAAGGCTGAGCCGTCAGATTTACAGTCTGATCCCTTTGGCCGCTCGGGAACCCCTCCAATGCAACGCGGCAGATAATAGCAAACTTCTTATTTAAGTAAAGAAAAAAGCTAAAGAAAATTCAAATTTAGCCGATAAATACTTATTAATTAGTTAAATAGGCTAAAGTCTATGCAGATTGGTGATTTGTTAATCACGGAGAGCCAGTTAAAAACGAGGCTTAACGAAAGTGTGCACGAAAACCGCCGAGGCGAGTTTGCACTTTTATTAGCAATGCTCTCTCACGATGCACTCGATTTTAGTGAATTCCACCTACCCAAAAGTGACACTAAGCATTATCAAGCTGATGAAGATGCTTTGCGTAAACAATTTGGCGCAGGTCCAAAGCAGCCATTAGCGCCAGATACCTTTAATATGTTAATTGGTAAAAATAACACAGAGCTTTTAGCAAAAATGGGAAGCGCTGTAGGGATGAGTGATATAAAGTTAACTCAGTGCTTAAAGCCTGAGCCATTTAATATTCGTGATGATAAAAACCACATTCCACTGACTGTCATTGATAACTGTGAACTAGCAGTCCGTCGACGAATTCAAAATACCAACACCGAGCTATCAAACCCTCAAATGGATGCGGTGGCATTTTATGATGATTTACAAAATGAAGCTATCCACCAGCCATTACATTTGTTTAGTGCCTAATTATATGTGTTCAATTGCTGCTTTATACATGCCATTTGATTGTAATAAACTGTGTTTATAGTAGAAAGTAACTATTGATTTTATAGATGCTTTATTTTAATAACTGATTTAATATAAAAAAAGCATCCAAAATTTAAATGCAATTGCTATAATGGCGCAAATGGTATGACATTAAATGCCATTATCATTAAACCAAGGTAATTAGGAACGTAATGAAGAAAACATTCACGCTGAATCATGAGAAAATCAAATACCCTCGTATGGTTGATGCTGCAAAGCATGAAGTGAAAAAATATTTGAAAAGAGAACGTAATAAAACTTTACCTGTTGATGCCGACTACTGGGCATTTGATTGTAAGTTTGGTAACACGGTTGAAGAAGCCCAAGTGGTTCACGTTGCTGAAATTAACAATCACATCAGTGAAATTGAAAAGCAAGGTTTAACTTCTTTTTACTTAGAGATTTTAGCAAGACCTGCACAGCGTCAAGATTTCGATGAAGATGATGGCGAGTAAAACGCTAATTTGCGTTTAGTGTAGTTTTTGAAAATGGGCCTTGTGGCCCATTTTTTGTAGCTGTTATTTATACACTATGACACTTTTTATACTTTTTATTACTGCCGCAAGGGCACGTATCATTGCGTTTTACTTTAATATCGGCAACCGGTGTAATCTCACCATCAAGGTATCGCCATTGTCCATCTTCTTTAATAAACCTTGAATTTTCTGCCAACTCGCAATATAAATCTTGATAAAAGTAGTGAGCTTTAAATGTAACAAACCCTGTTTCATCATTATAACCAGAGTCTAATATGGTTAAGTTTATAAAACGGCAACTATTTGCAAAATCTTTAATTTCTGAAATTGAGTTTTCAGCTTGTTTTTCTTTTGCATAACTTTCACGAACAAAAACCGCGTTTTTAACAGCATAAGCACTGTAGCGTGCACGCATAAGTTGCTCTGGTGTGTGTGGCTGTTTGGTTTTTAAATGAAAAGGCTCGCAGCAATCAGCATAAGGTTGCTGACTGCCACAAAAACATAATAGGGCGTTAGAAGTCATGATAAATGTACTGTGTATTAAAACGCTAGTTTATCAAGCTTATTGCGTAAGTGAAATCTCAGAATGAGCGCTTTTTTTGCTAAAGCAATACAACTTAGTGCGCGTATGGCTCAAGTTTAATGATAACTGCGACAGTTGTTGGTTATTTATTATGTCAGTCCAGGTGATCACCGCGGCAAAATTTCCATTGTGAAGTGCAGAACTTAAAACATACTCTAAATTAACTAAATGTTTTTGACGAATAACCAGTAATTTACTGGTATCAATTGAGCATGAATCAAGTAGCGCTTTGCTCGGTACGTTATCTGGTGCTATTAACAGTGTCCATGCGTTTAGGCTGTTGTATTGGTGTAATACTTTTAATAACTCAAACGTTGCTGAAATTTCATCTTCAATTTGTACAACGTTAACACAATCTGATTGGTCATCTTGCTGGTAACTTTTAACTGTTCTTACGGTAATTGGCTGTAACATAATCTTCTCACTCACTGGGTTTTTATACAGTACATTCATACAGTAGTTTATACAGTTGTTTGGTGCAAGTGTTTTTTTGCTATTTTTTTGTACAGTTATTCATCTTAAAACGCGACAGTTACTATAAATATATAAATAATCTATATATAACAATGATTTAATTTTTATTGAAAGTTAATGCCCACAGAATTAATTTTAAGGCTGGGAACAAATAAATACAGATGAACAGGGGGTATACAGTAGTTTAAATTAATTAAGCGTGCTTGTTTTGGCTATAAATGCTTAATTAATTTACAGATGAAATGAGTTGCTGGGCAGTGAAATTATTTTTCGCTACTAGGAGGAATCAAATGTGAGAATTGTAACTGGTGAATTTGTTCATACAGGCTGGCTGCGTAGCATTGAGCATCTTTAAGTCGTTTGGTACTAATATGTTTTCGTATATCGCTCATTGCTTCTATGGCAGGTTCATAGCCTTGACTACCGGCTAAGCTAAGCCACGCAGCACCATGAAATACACTTTGCGGCACACCTTGTCCTTTTATAAAAAACAGCCCTAAATAAAACTGCGCGCGATAATTTCCTGCCATTGCTGCCAAACGCATCCATTTTGCGGCTAAGGCGCCTTGTTCATTTTTAAGGTAATAAAGGGCTTTATTTAATGTGTCTTGATCGGTGTTTTTAGAGTTCGCAGGGAGATTTGCATCGCTTGGTTGCGTTACAAAAGAAAGAATGTTGTCTAATTGTTGCTCTAAGTCTTGGCCACTTGGTGTCGTTTTGATCATGCTACTTCGTTTGTTATTTTAATCACTTAGCTAGTTTAGTATATAGCAAGGTAAAATGTCCTGTAAAAAGTTATTTTTATGCTAAAATCTCGCCACTTTTTACAACCATAAGTTTATTATGCTCGAAGCCTTATTCAAAATCCGTGCAAATGATTCTTCGGTTCGCCGTGAATGTATTGCCGGTATGACTACATTTATTACGATGGTTTATATCGTATTCGTTAACCCAGCTATGCTTGCTGAAGCGGGTATGGACCAAGGTGCTGCCTTTGTTGCCACCTGTATTGCAGCTGCAATAGGGTGTTTTATTATGGGTTTGTGGGCCAATTACCCACTGGCATTGGCACCGGGTATGGGATTAAATGCATTTTTTACCTATGGTGTTGTATTAGGTATGGGTTATAGCTGGCAAGCTGCGTTGGGTGCGGTATTTATGTCAGGGTGTATATTTTTAATTCTAAGCTTATTTAAGGTGCGAGAGTGGATTATTAATGCAATCCCTCTGGTGCTCAAGCAAGCAATAGCAACGGGTATTGGCGCATTTTTAGCTCTCATCGCACTTAAAAGTGCCGGTATTATTGTATCAAGTCCTGCAACACTGGTGCAGTTGGGTGATATTACCTCGCCGGGTCCTTTATTGGCTATTTTCAGCTTTTTTGTTATTGCTGCACTGCTTTATCGCGATTTTAAAAGTGGCGTACTGATCAGTATTTTACTAGTCACCGCGATTGCTGTGTCTATGGGGTTAGTGGAGTATCATGGTGTTATTGCAATGCCACCTTCTATCATGCCGACCTTTATGCAACTGGACTTTAGTGCCGCGTTTGAACTGTCGATGTTGAGTGTTATTTTTGCGTTTTTATTCGTTGATTTGTTTGATACCTCAGGCACGTTGGTAGCGGTTACTCAAAAAGCTGGTTTAGCAGATAAAAACGGTAATATGCCGCGTTTAGGTCGTGCATTAAGCGCTGACAGCACAGCTACCATTGCAGGTGCAATGCTCGGTACTTCAACAACCACGTCATACATTGAGTCTGTTGCAGGTGTATCTGTTGGTGGTCGAACTGGTTTGACCGCTGTGGTTGTGGGTTGCTGCTTTTTACTGATGATGTTTTTTGCGCCTTTAGCTCAAATGGTGCCTGCATACGCAACCGCGGGAGCTATTTTATATGTATCTGTATTGATGCTACAAAACTTAAAGTTTGTAAATTGGGACGACATGACTGATGCAATTCCGGTGAGTGTTGTATTATTAATGACACCGCTGACTTTCTCAATTGCACACGGTATTGCACTTGGTTTTATTTCTTATACGGCGGTAAAAGTGCTGTGTGGCAAAAAAGATCAGGTAAGCATTAGTGTTTGGATTTTAACGGCCTTGTTTATTGTTAAGTTCGCATTTTTATCTTAATGCAGGCAGCTTGTTAGAATATGTATATGTTCTAGTATGTAAACACAAAGTGGGGCAAAATCCTATTCAAAAAAAAGCCCATGCAACTGCATGGGCTTTTTATTTAGAAAGGAGTTACCATTTCTTTTTAGGTGCAAATAATACGTCTAAATCATCTTGCTCTTGTTCGTTCTTTTTCTTCAATGATGTAGCATTTGATGCCTTGAGTTCATTACTTATCGTTTCAAGGTAGCCTTCAACTTCAGCTCGTTTTGCCGTAATGTAATCGTCATTAAATGAAACACTGTTAAGTGTGGCAGCTGCTTTTTCAAAGTACTGCCTAGCAGAGCCTATCATTCCAGCTGTTTGCGCTGATAACCCTCGTTTTATTTGGCTTTCAATGTTGATTCTTAGTTGTAGCTTTTCAAGGCGTTTGTCTTCTGCAATAAACGCTTGGCTGTCTACTTTGCCTTTATTATGCTCAGAACGAATAATAGTACGGAGCTTTTTTATACCCTGTATTAGTGATATCAGTTGCTTGTCATTACCTGGTAAAACAAAATCATCTGAACCGTCTTGAATTGGGTTTTGTAGTCGCTCTTTTGCTTCTTTTAAGCGGTTTTTTAGTCCACTACCTCCGCTTGAAATAGGCACCATTTGACTGAGCGCATCATGAATTCGTCGTTGTAATATTCGCTGAGTTGCCTCTGAAAGTGGAATGTTGGCGCTATTCATTAATGCTTCTTCGGTTTCTTCAATGATTGCTTTTTGTTTTGTTAACTCTTTGCGTCGTTCAGCTTCTTGTTTTTCTTTGTGTTGCTGAACAGCACTAACCAATAGTGCAATGACTATAAGTGCAACAATTAATACAATTATAATGGAAACGATCATGTTATAATTCTCAAGTTCTTAACCTTATTATCTAATCTTACATTAAATATATAAAAGGTGGGAAACTTTGCTCAGATTAACTGAAAAAAGCGTCACCATAAAGCGTTTAAATCTTAATATGTTATGTTTCGATTGCTGATAATCATTGCTACCTCAAGTGTATTTATTGTGTTAACCTGAAATTTCAATATATTAATTGTTACATTGTGTAACCTTAATCAGCCTTTTATATAGCTACCTATAGTTAGGGTGCGTTTTTATCTGTCAATGTGAATTATAACGAAACTACATAGCCATGAAATTACAACAACTTAGATATATCGTAGAAGTTCAAAATCATAAATTAAATGTTTCAGCTACGGCTGAGAGTTTATTTACCTCCCAGCCTGGTATTTCTAAGCAAGTACGTATGTTAGAAGATGAGCTCGGTGTACAAATTTTTGGCCGCAGTGGTAAGCATTTAACTCATGTTACAGGCGCTGGCGAAGAAATCATTAACATATCACGCGAAATACTCTCAAAAGTTGAGGGTATTAAAGCGGTTGCGAATGAACATACGCTGCCCGATCAAGGCAAACTTAATATTGCGACTACGCATACACAAGCACGCTATGCGTTACCAAGTGTAATCAAAGGCTTTACTCAAAAATACCCAGCAGTGTCACTACATATGCACCAAGGTACGCCTCAGCAAATATCGGATGCAGCTGCGCGCGGTGATGCAGATTTTGCGATTGCTACTGAAGCACTGCACTTATATTCAGATTTAGTTATGTTGCCTTGTTATCACTGGAATCGCAGTATTGTGGTTGCTAAAGATCATCCACTTGCGAAAAAAGTCGATAACTTAACGGTGGCAGATATAGCGCAGTATCCATTGATCACTTATGTATTTGGTTTTACTGGTCGCTCAGAGCTTGATAAAGCATTTAACGCCTACGGACTTGAGCCACATATTGTATTTACTGCCACCGATGCTGATGTTATTAAAACGTATGTGCGTTTAGGACTAGGTGTGGGTGTGGTTGCATCTATGGCAATTGATCAGGTAAACGACAGCGACTTAGTGTGCATTGATGCTAGCCATTTATTTGAGGCGAGCACGACTAAAATTGGCTTTAGAAAGGGCAGTTTTTTACGCACCTACATGTATGACTTTATCGAACGTTTTGCACCGCATTTAACTAAAGAGCGAGTAGAGCGTGCGAGTTTACTGCGTAATCAAGAAGATGTTGATAAGTTATTTGCTAATATTGAATTGCCGGTTAAGTAACCGCCATAAACAGCAATGAAAAGCCGCTTAGTTTTGCAACTAAGTGGCTTTTTTTGTGCTATGTAATTAACCTGAACTGTGGATAATAAATCCATCTCAAGCAGCTATTTTCAGCGCTAACTGCGTTGAATTTACTTGCAATAGGCGAGCTATTGACGCGTAATTTCGCCTTGTTTTCACTAAAAATCTCTAGCTAGAGAAAATAAACATAAATATCATTTTGATTCAATATGTTAGTAAATCTCTTAACCAGAGTTCAGGTTAATTAGCACTCGATAATATTAACGGCCAGTCCACCGCGAGCGGTTTCTTTGTATTTTGTTTTCATATCGTTACCCGTATCGAGCATGGTTTTTATTACTTTATCCAGCGATACTTTTTGCTCACCACTACCGCGAATGGCCAGGCGAGAGGCATTAATTGCTTTAATAGCGCCCATTGCATTACGTTCAATACAGGGGACTTGCACTAAGCCGCCAACAGGGTCACAGGTTAACCCTAAGTTATGTTCCATACCAATTTCAGCGGCATTTTCTACGTGTACAACGTTACCACCAACAATTTCAGTAAGTGCGCCTGCGGCCATTGAACAAGCAACACCGACTTCGCCTTGGCAACCCACTTCAGCACCAGAAATAGAGGCATTCTTTTTATATAAAATGCCTATTGCAGCGGCAGTTAATAAGTAGCGGGTAGCAATATCACGGTCTACTTCTTTAATAAAAGTATGATAATACATTAATACTGCAGGTAAAATTCCGGCTGCGCCATTTGTGGGGGCAGTTACTACACGTCCTCCGGCTGCATTTTCTTCGTTTACAGCTAATGCGAATAAATCAACCCAGTCCATGGCGCGCAGCGGGTCGTTACTCACTTCTACATTAAGCTTTAAATATAAGCTTGGCGCACGGCGTTTTACTTTTAATCCGCCAGGTAAAATACCTTCGGTGCGCATACCTCGCTCAATACAGGCTTTCATTACTTGCCAAATATTAAATAGCTCATCTTTAATGGCTTCTTCACTGCGTAACGTTTTTTCGTTTTTCATCATTAACGTTGATACGCTGTAACCCGACTCTTTACACATTTCGAGTAATTCTTTAGCCGTTCCAAACGGGAACGGGGCTGGGTTTTCTTCACGAATATCTAAGGCCGCTTGTTTTTCTTTTTCAAACTCTTCATCCGAAACAATAAATCCGCCACCAATAGAGTAGTAAACTTTGCTATATACTTTTTCGCCATTGTTATAGGCAATAATTTCCATTGCGTTGGAATGTTTAGGGAGTGTCTTTCTGCGATGGAAAACAATCGCGCCCTGCTTAGGGAATTTAGCTTTGTGAGTTTGGTTTAGGTAAATAACCTGTTCTTTTTCAATTTTAGCGAGTATGTCATCCACTAAATCGGCATCAATGGTTTCAGGATCATACCCTGCTAAGCCAAGTATCACTGCTTTACCAGAGCCGTGGCCAACACCTGTTTGGCCAAGCGAGCCGTAAAGCTCTACTTTTACATCGGTCACATTTGCTAATAGTTGTTGTTCATCTAGGTCATTAACAAATAAGCGTGATGCACGCATTGGGCCAACGGTATGTGACGATGAAGGGCCAATACCAATGCTAAACATATCAAATGCACTGATCATAATGTGTGTCTCTACTTAGTTTTCTCAGCATTCAGCTGTTCTTTGAACGGTCGACTATAATAACGTGGAAATGCAGGTGTGTAACCCTTATTAGCAAAGATTTAAACTGGTATGGCGAGTTGTTTTGTAAAGTTTTTAATAATGCTGGCTGTGGCACCCCACAAAAGCCCGTGAGGAGTGATAAAGCCATTTAAAGTTAGGGCTCTTCCATTACGTTCAAAGGGGATTGGTTGCCAATTAGCTTCGTTGTTCAGCGCTTTTATAGAGAGTAAAAAGCTGGCTTGTACTTCGTTATGATCGTTCTCCCATACCGTTTCTTTTTTAATTAAGCCCACAAAAGGACGTATAGTAAATCCAGTAAGGGTAGAGTATTCCGGCAGCTGGCCTAAAACTTGAACATTATGCGGGGCAATGTTTAGCTCCTCGTGTAATTCACGCAGTGCCGTGGTCCGCAGGTTAACATCATTAACTTCAAATTTACCACCTGGTAAACAAATCTCCCCAGGGTGGTGATGTAAATAGGTTGGCCGCTTACACAATAAAACATGTGCTTCATTATCTATATCAATCAAAGGTAGCATCACTGCACTGGCGCGCTTTTTTTTATTATCTTTGAGCTGATCCACAGCTAAACTGCGGTTAAATTGAAAACGAGCCGAAATGGTTTCACTATTCAAAGCGACCCTCATTTAATATAGGGAGTATTTTATTTACTTTATCGTAAGTTTCTTGATATTCCAATTCGACTTTTGAATCAGCAACAATGCCACCGCCAGCCCAGCAGTGTATTTTTTGTTGATGTGTAACTAAAGTTCTAATAGTAATACTGGTATCCATATTACCGCAGGCGCTAATATAGCCAATAGAACCACAATAAATGCTGCGTCTGTGCGGCTCCAGCTCTTCTATTATTTCCATTGCGCGCACTTTTGGTGCCCCGGTAATAGACCCTCCAGGGAATGCAGCTTCAAGTTGATCGACTGCTGTTTTTCCTTCATCAAGGATGGATGTAACTGTACTTACCAAATGGTGTACTGATGGAAAGCTTTCAATAGCAAATAAAGAAGGTACAACAACAGAGCCCGATTTTGCGACTTTACCTAAATCATTTCGTAGCAGGTCTACTATCATTACATTTTCAGCGCGGTCTTTACTTGAATTTGCCAGTAAGATTGCTTGTTTTGCATCCTCAAGGGCATCTTCTTTGCGAGGTAAAGTCCCTTTAATGGGTTTTGTTTCTACTTTATTGTCGTGTACTGCAATAAAACGCTCGGGTGAGATTGATAAAATAGCGCCCTGAGGATGATTAATAAAACTAGAAAAAGGCGCTTTATTAGCCTGAGTTAATTTAACATAGGCGCTCCAAGGCGAGCCTTGGTAATGTGCGCTAAAACGCTGAGCTAAGTTAATTTGATAGCAATCACCACTTTTTAGGTATTCTTCAATCGCGGCAAACTTTTCGCTATAGCTAGTCTGACTCATATTTGACTGCCACGCTGATGTAAGCGAAAAGCTCTCGTGTTTAGGTGGTTGCGCTAAATATTGCTGATATAGCCAAAGGCGGTCTGCATTGGGCTGCGAAACATAAAACCACGTGCGCAGTTGTTTATCGTAAATCAGTGCATCAAGGTAAAGTCCAACCGCCATTTGCGGTAAATTTATGTCGTGTAAAGCGCTGCTTGGTAGTTGCTCTATAGTACGGCCTAAGTCATAGCCAAAATAACCCAGCCAGCCACCATTAAAAGGTAAGTTGTTGGCGGCTTTAGTGCTGTCTAACTTTGCCAGTTCATTATTCATTATTTCAAAGCAGCTTTTTATGTTTGGCTGGTTATTAAAAACGCTTTGATTATTTTCGACTTCAAGGGTGCTCTGGGGGGCAATCGCAATAATGTCAAAACGACTGTTTATGTGATCACTATCACCCGAATCTAATAAAATGGCGTAAGGCAAATGAGCAAAATGCGAAAATACCTCAATACAATTTTGTGATATGGCTAATTCAACACAATTTTTTTTATTGTTTAGCATTTACTACCCCTATAAGAACTGGCTCCAAACGGGCTGGGAGGGTATCATAAGTCAAATTTATTTGGCAGCGTTTAGTGAGCGCTGTAGTTGAAAACAGTTCGAACCACCGTCACGGGTTTGATATCGCTTACGTGCTGCGTGAGTAACAACAACTTAAGGAACCACTATGAGTACAATTCGTCAGCAAGACTTTATTGATAGCATTGAAGATGCCTTGCAATATATCTCGTTTTACCATCCTCTTGATTTTGTTCAAGCACTAGAAAAAGCGTATAACAAAGAACAAAGTAAAGCCGCTAAAGATGCGATTGCGCAAATTTTAATTAACTCGCGTATGTCGGCAGAAGGTAAGCGCCCACTGTGTCAAGATACTGGGATCATCACTTGTTTCGTAAAAGTAGGTATGAATGTTAATTGGGATAAAACCGACTTAACAGTACAACAAATGGTTGATGAGGGAACGCGTCGTGCGTACTTAAATCCAGATAACCCTTTACGTGCATCGATTGTTGCAGATCCTGCGGGAACACGTAAAAACACTAAAGATAATACGCCATCAGTGGTTCACATTGACTTAGTTGCAGGCGATAAAGTCGAAGTGATGGTCGCTGCTAAGGGCGGCGGCTCAGAAAACAAAAGTAAAATGGTGATGTTAAACCCATCTGACGATGTGGCTGAGTGGGTAGAAAAAACGCTACCAACAATGGGGGCGGGTTGGTGTCCACCTGGCATGCTAGGTATAGGTATTGGTGGCACGGCAGAAAAAGCAGCGGTAATGGCCAAAGAGTCATTAATGGATCCGGTTGATATCCATGAGCTAATTGAGCGCGGCGCAGAAACAACAGAAGAAAAACTACGTTTAGAAATTTTTGAACGTGCGAATAAATTAGGTATTGGTGCGCAAGGCCTTGGCGGTTTAACCACGGTTGTTGATATTAAAATTAAAACAGCGCCTACTCACGCAGCTTCAAAGCCAGTGGTTATGATCCCAAATTGTGCTGCTACGCGCCACGTTCACTTTACCCTTGATGGTTCAGGCCCTGCGAATTTAAAAGCACCTAAATTAGAAGATTGGCCAGAAGTGACTTTCGAAGTAGGTGAGGGTACACGCCGTGTTAATTTAGATACTCTTACTAAAGAAGACACTAAAGAATGGAAAATGGGTGAAACCGTTTTACTCTCAGGTACTATTTTAACGGGTCGAGATGCTGCTCATAAACGTCTTCAGGATATGATCAACTCAGGGGAAGGTTTACCTGAAGGTGTTGATTTTGATAACAAGTTTATTTATTACGTTGGCCCTGTGGATGCAGTAGGCGATGAAGCAGTAGGTCCAGCGGGTCCTACAACGGCAACACGTATGGATAAATTTACCGATATGATGTTAGAAAAAACCGGCATCGTGGGTATGATTGGTAAAGCTGAACGAGGCCCAGCAACGGTTGAGTCTATTAAAAAGCACCAGTCAGTGTATTTGATGGCGGTAGGCGGTGCGGCTTACTTAGTATCTAAAGCAATCAAAAAAGCACGTGTTGTTGCCTTTGAAGATTTAGGTATGGAAGCTATCTACGAATTTGAAGTAGAAGATATGCCAGTAACAGTTGCCGTAGACAGTGAAGGAGCAAATGCACACACCCAAGGCCCTGCTATTTGGAAGGCAAAAATTGAAGAGCTAGACAGCAAAATGAAGTAAATTTTTACTTAAAAAGCAATCATATAAGCGAGCACTGTGTGCTCGCTTTTTTATTTACTTTTATATTTGCAAAGACTTATACACCTCAGACCAGTTTATGCTGCATAGGCAATTAGTGTATAAGTCACTGTATTTTAAAGTGTAGTGTACTTTTTTAGGGTGTATGGTTAAGTTTACAAATAACTTTAGGGTGACGTTCACGTAAGCGTAAACTTTAATTGCGGTGGTGTTTTTAACTTTAATACTTAATCAGATGGTTATTTTTGGATTTTTTATGCTTACTTTTAACGATAAGTCGTTTTATATTTCACTTTGACGCGCTTTATCTGGTTTATCTACTCATAGTATGGCGAACCATTAACTGAAGTGATAAAGTCTCGGCAATTTGTAGCGTGCTTGCCCAAAAGGGCCCATTATTTTCGGAGTATTTAAAGTGGTTGTATTTAATCAAGTTGAATTTGATAACCATGAACAAGTGGTTTTTTGTTCAGACAAAGCGTCTGGTTTGAAAGCCATTATTGCGGTACATAACACAAACTTAGGCCCTGCGGTAGGCGGTTGTAGAATGTGGGATTATGTTAACGATGAAGATGCAGTATATGATGTGCTGCGTTTATCAAAAGGGATGACCTATAAAAATGCCGTAGCACGCTTGCCATTTGGTGGTGGTAAATCGGTTATTATTGGTAATGCCAAAGAAATCAAATCTGAGCAGTTATTTCGCGCATTTGGTCGCCAGTTAGAGCGACTAAATGGTAGCTACTACTCAGCAGAAGATGTAAACATTACCTGTGATGATGTGGCGTTAATGAACAAAGAAACAAATTACGTGCTAGGTCTTGAAGGAAAAAGTGGTAACCCTTCGCCGTTTACAGCTTACGGCACGTTTTTAGGTATGAAAGCAGCGCTTAACCATCAGCGCGGCATTCAAGATTTTTCAGGCATTAAAGTAGCTGTGCAAGGTTTAGGTGCAGTAGCTTATGGATTATGTAAGCACTTGGCTGAAGCTGGTGCAGAATTATTTGTTACTGATATTAACCAAGCAGCGGTAGAACGCGTAGTAAATGATTTTGGTGCAACAGCGGTTGGTATTGATGAAATATACGACTTAGATGTTGATGTGTATGCGCCTTGTGCGTTAGGTGCCACTATTAATGACACAACGATCCCTCGTTTAAAAGCAACTATAATAGCAGGATGTGCAAATAATCAGCTTGCAGAATCACGCCATGGTGAAATTTTACGTGAAAAAGGTATTTTATATGCGCCTGATTATGTAATAAATGCAGGTGGTATTATTAACGTTTATTACGAAACTGCACCAGAGGGTTACAGTAAAGAGGCTTCTAATAAACACGTAGAAAGAATTTACGATACACTGAGTGAAATTTTTACCCGTAGTGAAAAAGAGCAAAAATCAACCCATTTAATTGCCGATGAACTGGCACAAGAAATTATTGAAAACGGACTTTAAGTTTCCACTCGATTTAAAATAGGAGCGAAATACGCTCCTTTTTTATACCTTATGTAAGACTTTAGTATAACTACACCCAAAGCGTCATTTTAGTTAATGCGAATATAGATAAAGCACGGTAAAATTTAGTTTTACACTTTATCTATATTTTATGTCCTCTACTGATTTTTCTATTACCCCTCTTGATTTTGAGCAATGGCCTCGAAAGCAACACTTTGAGTTATTTCAGCAGTTCACTCAGCCTTATTTTAATGTGTGCGTACAACTGAATGCGGAAAAGTTATATATCGCCTGTAAACAAGCTAATATTGCTTTTTTTCATGGTTATATTTATTGCTTACTAAAAGTTTGTCATAAGTATGAGCCGATGATGCTGCGCATTATTAACCAAAAACCTTGTTACTTAAGTGCTACGCGGGCAAGTGTAGTCGAGCTTGCCGATGACGAGTCGTTTCGCTTTAGTTATTTTAAATTATACGAGTCGTTAAATGAATTTGCCCGTGAGGCGAAAGCTATTAGCAATGCCACAAAATTAAACCCACTGTTTTCTGATGCGTTTGCAGCAACTGAAGGGCAAGCAGATTTAATTCATGTTTCTGTATTACCTTGGTTAAACTTTAGCAGCTTTTCACATGCATTTACCCACGGTCAAAGTAATGGTATTCCTAAATTTGTGTTTGGCCAATACAATACTGAGACAGGTAAAATGCCGCTCGCTATTGATGTTCATCATGCGTTGTTGGATGGGCTTCATGTCGCTAAATTTATAAAGCAATTGCAGTATACATTTAATAATTTAAGTAATAATAATTAATTAAAAAGTTGTAAGTTTTATGTTATTATTTACCAGCAGTGCTTTTAACTTAAATTGTCGCTCTAAACTTATCCAAATATAAAAATTAATAATTATAAAGGCAATATCTGATGAATCGCTTAGTGATTTTATGTATTTTATTGGTGATTTTTTCTGTTGACGCACAACAGCAGACTCGTTTGCCGTTACGTGATTATTTTTTTGAAACCTGGAATACACGTACGGGTCTTCCTCACAATAGCATTAATAGCCTTGCACAAACACAAGATGGGTATCTATGGGTGGGTACTTGGGAAGGACTTGCCCGCTTCAATGGCCAAGAGTTTAAGTTATTTACTCGCTCCGAAATTACTGACTTGCCTGACTCAGGCGTACGTGCGCTAACCCCTACATCTGATGGCGGTTTACTTATTGCAGGAGCGCGTGGCGGTATTAGCCTATATCAACATCGCCAATGGGACACGCAACCACCTGCCCAAGCGATGGTTAATCATATATTTAAAAGTAAAAATGATAACTTGTGGCTAGCGCTTGAGAATGATGGTGTGTTTTATCGTTCAGCTAGTAGCACTCAAGACATCCCAATAATACAAAATGTCAGTGCGTATCGAATCATTGAAGACCCCAAGGGGGTTATATGGGCGGCGACCAGTGATGGCCTGTATAAAATAGTCAACTACAAACCCACTTTGATGACGCCACAACAAGGGGTTCCAGATGCTCCCGTATATACCTTGTTAATCACCCGTGAAGGTCGACTCATTATAGGAAGTGAAAGAGGGGCACGAATCCTTAATGGTGGGCTATTTGAATCGCCTCACCCACAACTCGAGGCGGAATCTATTTCCAGTTTGTTAGAAGATGATCATGGGGATCTGTGGTTTGGTACCATTAATAAAGGTGTTTTTAGGCTTAGCGTCGATGGTTTAGAGCAATTAGATGCTAAAAATGCTTTACCCGCTAACCGTATTCTTTCTTTGTTACAAGACAGAGAAAATAGTATTTGGGTAGGCACCAATGCTGGTGTATTTAGGTTAAGAGAAGCGCCGTTTTCATCGTGGGGCAAAAAGCGAGGCTTATCTAGCGATTATGTGCGTACGGTATTGTCACATTCTGATGGCAGTTTATGGATAGGCGGAAGCACGGGTTTAGATCGGCTGCACAATAATCAGATCAGCCATATTAAAGGCACTAAACAAGGCTCGCCATATTCAATACTAAGCTTACTAGAGCAAAACCAAGGTGATGTCTGGGTAGGCACATACACCTCGGGTGTTTTAAAAGTGGTTAATAACGAACTCGTACCTTATTTAAACCGTGATAATGGCTTAGGTAGTAATGAAGTAAGATCTTTACTTTTTGATTCAAAAAATCGCTTATGGATAGGCTCGGCCATGGGGCTGACACGCGTTAATACCGATGGTAGCTTAAACCAATTTACTAATGAAAAAGAGCTGCCGAGTGGGTTTATTTTAGCCTTGAGTGAAGACAACTCAGCTAATATTTGGGTAGGAACCGGTAATGGGGTCGTGGTTTATGACACTCAAACTGACGTGTTTAATCCTGTTGAGTTTCCTGCTGAATTTGCCGCCCAATATGCGTTTGGCTTTTACATTGATGATAAATACACGTGGATGGCTACCGATCGTGGCTTAGTCCGTTATCAGCATTCAAACGCAAAGATGACTATTTTAGGGCGTGAATTAGGTTTACCCGTTGATAAGCTTTTTCAAATTGTGCCGTTTAAAGACTCACTTTGGCTATCAAGTAACCGTGGCATTATTGAAGTCAATTATAAGCAGGTAAATGAGCTGCTTGATTCAAAATCTAACAATAGAGGTACGCTCGCCTTTCAATTATACGATGAGGCTGATGGCATGCACAGTGCACAAGCAAATGGCGGTTCAACCCCCTCTGCAACCGCTCATTCAGATGGCACAATTTGGTTTGCTACCGCAAAAGGGGTGAGTACAGTAAAACTGGAACGCTTAAAAGAAGCCACTAAAATAGCGTTACCAACGATTGTTGAAAGCTTTTCTGTTGATGGTAAACCAACGTCCTTACCTATAGACGGTGAAACTATTATTTTACCACCAGGGGTGACGCGCTTGTCATTTCAATACGCGGGACTGAGCTTTATTATGCCGCAGCGATTAAACTTTCAAACAAAATTGGAAGGCTTTAATAACGAATGGGTCAACCGTCAAAACATAGCGACTGCTGAATACACTAACTTACCTGCGGGCAAGTATTCTTTTGCTGTACGTGCAGCCTATCCAAATACTGATTGGCAACAAAATCACAAAGTCGTTAACTTTGAAATTCAATCGCACTTTTGGCAAAAAACAAGCTTTAAGTTGTTTATGTTTTTTCTTTTTGTGGTGGTGATATATAGCGCTTATCGCTACCGCTTATATCGTTATAAACAAGTTGAAAAGGAATTAACGAGTCGAGTGGTGAAGCAAACGCAAGCACTGCAAGAGCAAGCCAGTGCCTTTGCGTATCAAGCCACACACGATCAGCTTACTGATTTACCGAATCGCCGCGCATTTGATGGCTGGCTGGCGGATAACTTTTCAGACTTTAAAGCATGTAAAAAATCACTTGCTATCGCTATTATGGATATTGATCACTTTAAACGGATTAACGATGGTTGGTCACACCTCATAGGTGATCAGGTTATATGTGAAATAGCTAACATTCTTAAAGCGCACTGCGAAGGTGAGCAAGAGGTAGCTCGCTGGGGTGGCGAAGAGTTTACTTTTGTGTTTCCCGATACGAGTGCAGTGCAGGCCCAAGAAATGTGCGAGAAGTTACGCAAATGTATTGAAAATAAAAACTTTTCAAATATCGCAGAAGGCCTCAGCGTAACCGTGAGTTTTGGTGTTTCTGACTCTGGTGATGTTGATGATTATGACCGATTATTATCACGGGCCGACCAAGCTTTGTATAAGGCAAAAAACAATGGTCGAAATCGAACTGAAGTGATGTGATTGAAAAACAGCCTCACTGCACCCATTACTATTTTAATAATACGGGCGCAGCATTTTAGCGTTAAAGCTAAATGGTTTGATTTAGGACGACCCAATGATAAATGGGCTATTAATTTTTGTTTTAATTGTATTTATTATAATGTTTTGGCGCTGGCCTGATATTCAAAATGCCGTGTGGCACCGTAAATACAGTGGTTTATTATTAAGCGAGCAACAACATACGTTGTTACTGCGTGCTATGCCCATATACAACAAAATGACCGATGCAGAGCGAGCAAAGTTAGCATCCCATATTGTGTGGTTTTTAAATGAAAAGCGTTTTGTTGGCTGCGATGGATTGCAACTAACGGAGGCAATGAAACTCATTATTGCCGCCGATGCCTGCTTGCTGGTGCTTAACAAGCCTTGGCCTTTGTATAAAAACGTAAAAGAAATTTTACTCTACCCCAGCGCGTATTACGCGCCCCAATCAAGCCGCGATAACGCAGGCCTTGTCAGTTTTCATAATACAGTAAGGCAAGGTGAATCGTGGCCGGGGGGAACATTGGTGCTTAGCTGGCATGATGTGCTTGAGGGCAACCGCTTACCCAGTGATGGGCATAACTTAGTGTTTCATGAATTTGCACATCAACTTGATCAAGAAACCGGTAAAACCACCGGCACACCACTACTTGCATCACAGGCAAAATACCAACAATGGGGCAGAGTATTTAGCCGAGCGTTTTCGCAGTTAAAAACCCATGTTGCTTATAGTATGCCGCATGTAATACATAGCTATGGAGCCACCAATGAGGCTGAGTTTTTTGCGGTGATCACCGAAACATTTTTAGAAAAGCCTGCCGATTTACGCCGTGAAGACCCTGAAATTTACCATTTGCTAGTGGATTTTTATCAATTTGATCCTATTGTTTGGCACTGATTTTATGCACTTCATCCTATTACGCTGGTAACTTGCTGGCGTTTTTGTTGCAATCATGTAATAGATCAACACACAGCAACAATAACAAGTGAGATAAGCATGAAAAAAATGCTGCAAACAGCACTCGCGTTATCAGTTTCATTGGCATTAGGCCACGCACACGCAGAGCAAACGGATGAAAAAAAATGGCAAGTTGATTCACCTAAAGGGCAATTTGTTGATGCATCTATTAGTGTAGAGCAAGGCACATGGATGAATGTCGATATAAGTCCTGACGGGGAAACCTTAGTATTTGATTTACTGGGCGATATTTACACCATGCCAATGAGTGGTGGTAAAGCGACTAAAATAACCTCAGACATTGCATGGCAAATGCAGCCGCGCTTTAGCCCAGATGGCAAGCACATTGCTTTTACATCAGATCAAGGCGGTGGTGACAATATTTGGATAATGGATGTTAACGGCGAAAACCAAACCGCCGTCACTGACGAAACATTTAGATTACTCAATAGCCCTGCGTGGAGCCCTGATGGTGATTATTTAGTTGCACGTAAGCATTTTACCGCCAGTCGCTCGCTAGGTGCGGGTGAAGTTTGGCTTTATCACAAAGCCGGCGGTAAAGGGGTGCAACTGACTAAACGTGAAAACGATCAAAAAGACTTAGGTGAACCCATGTTTTCACCGGATGGTCGGTATGTTTATTTTTCTCACGATGCAACCCCAGGTAAAACTTTTCATTATTCAAAAGACTCTGTTGCCGGTATTTATAAAATTAAGCGTTATGACCGTGAAACAGGCGACATAGAAACCATTATAAGTGGCATGGGCGGGGCAATAAGACCGACGCCGTCGCCAGATGGTAAAAAACTAGCGTACATAAAGCGTGATGACTTTCAAACCAGCCTGTACTTATATGATTTAACCAGTGGTGAGCATACTAAGCTATACGATAAGCTAGAGCGCGATATGCAAGAAACGTGGGCGATTCATGGCGTATATCCGACTATTGCGTGGACCCCAGATAACGAAGAGCTGGTATTTTGGGCTGGTGGCACCCTTCATAAACTTAATGTAGATAATAAATCAGTCAGCGATATTGCATTTAAAGTAGACACTACGAAAAAAATTCAAAAAGCAGTGCGTTTTACTCAAAATATCGACACTGATGAGTTTGATGTAAAAATGCTGCGTAATGTGCAAATTAGCCCTGACGGTGAAACCGCACTTTTTGAAGCATTGGGCTATATTTACATGCGCGACTTAGAATCAGGAAAAATAAAGCGCTTAACTAAGCAAACCGATCATTATGAGTTATTCCCGCAGTATTCTCGTGATGGCAAAAACATTGTCTACACCACGTGGGATGATAACGAACAAGGCACCGTGCGTGTCGTCTCTGCACGCAGTGGTCGTGGCGACACTATTACACAAGAGCCGGGAAAATACGTAGAGCCAACATTTAGTCCAGACGGCAAAACCGTGGTGTATCGTAAAGCCAGCGGCGGCAACATTTTAAACCCTAAGTGGTCACTGCATCCTGGGGTATACAGTGTTAGTGCTAAAGGCGGAAAAAGTGAGCTCATTTCTAAAAGTGGCTATCAACCTCAGTTTGGCAGTGCCAACGATCGTGTTTATATTATGAGCCCATGGCCTAAGCCGACATTAAGTGTGGTAGAGCTTGAAAGTAAAAAAGTACGTAAACTGTATGAATCAGAGCACGCCACTGAATTTAGAGTCTCTCCTGATGGTGAGTATTTAGCTTTTGCTGAGCGCTTTAAAGTATTTGTTACTCCATTTGTAGAGCGCGGCAAAACGATAAATATTGGGCCTAAAGACAGTCAATTTCCAATTGAGCAGCTATCTGTACGCGCCGGTGAAAACATTAGCTGGAGTGCAAACAGCAATAAACTGTATTGGACACTGGGGCCTGAGCTTTACCATGCCAGTTTAGAGGGGATGTTTGCGATTAATAAAGCGGGTGATAAAGACGTTAAAGTAAAAAGCGGTACTAACATCGGCTTTAGTAAAAAAATGGCTGAACCGCTGGGCATGATTGCATTAACTGGCGCTAAAATTATTACCATGGAGGGTGAAAAGGTCATTGAAAATGGCGTTATAGTTACCGATGGCAAACATATCAAAGCCATTGGCACTGCTGCTGATGTGAGCATTCCTAAGGGAGCAAAGGTCATTGATGTAACAGGTAAAACAATTATGCCTGGCATTGTAGATGCCCATGCTCATGGCTCTCAAGCCAGTGATGAAATTATCCCGCAGCAAAATTGGAAAAACTTAGCAGGTCTTGCGCTGGGTGTTACTACTATTCATGACCCATCAAACGATACCACTGAAATATTTACCGCGAGTGAAATGCAAAAAGCGGGGATGATCGTTGGTCCGCGTATTTTCTCTACCGGTACTATTTTATACGGTGCGAATATGCCTGGGTATACCTCGCATATTGACTTATTAGATGATGCTAAATTTCATTTAGAGCGTCTTAAAAAAGTGGGTGCGTTTAGTGTTAAATCTTATAACCAACCGCGCAGAGAGCAGCGTCAGCAAGTTATAGAAGCAGGGCGAATGCTTGAAATGATGGTAGTCCCTGAAGGGGGGTCATTATTACAACATAACTTGAGCATGGTAGTCGATGGTCATACAGGTATTGAACATTCAATTCCTGTTGAACATATTTATGACGATATTAAGCAGCTATGGTCACAAAGTGATGTAGGTTACACACCTACATTGGTGGTTGCCTATGGCGGTATTTGGGGTGAAAACTACTGGTATGATAAAACGGACGTATGGAATCATCCACGTTTAAGTAAATTTGTGCCTAAAAACCAATTATTACCGCGCTCAATGCGCCGAGTTAAAGCGCCCGATCATCACTATAATCACTTCAACAATGCTCGCGTAGCGGCTGAGTTACAAGATTTAGGTGTACTTGTTAATTTGGGTGCGCATGGCCAACGTGAGGGGTTAGGTGCGCATTGGGAAATGTGGATGTTTGCCCAAGGCGGCATGACGCCACTGGAAGCAATTAGAGCATCGACACTCGATCCGGCAAAATATTTAGGCCTAGATAAAAATGTGGGTTCATTAGAGGTCGGTAAACTGGCAGATTTAATGGTTATTGATGGCGACCCACTGAAAAACATTCGTGATTCAGACAAAATTGATTACACCATGATCAACGGTCGTTTGTTCAACGCAGCCACCATGAACGAAGTAGGCAAAAAACAGCGTGAACCATTATTTTTTGAATAATGCAGCTATTTTTTAGTTAATAAGCGGCTATTTAGCCGCTTTTTTAATACTGTATTTACCTATTTAACTAACCGCTACTATCGCTTTTAAAATATTATCACTAGGTGGAGTCACTGTTACATCATGCATCACCCTCGCTCTACATATATAACCTTCCTTTAGAATAAGTAAGTGTTGCGTGGCTTCAATTGCTTTTTCTCTATTGTGAGCAAATTCAGGTGTTTCTAAAAGAGCTGATAGTATGATCTCAAAGTTCGCTTGCTTGTGCTGTTTGCAAAGTTTGGCAATAGGGTCGTTCTCTACAGGGTACTCAGCTGCAGTATTAATAAAAAAACAGCCATTAAAACACCCTAACTCTGAAACCTCATTATTAATCCACTTTTTCAGTCCGGCAAAAATTGTCTGTGCGACTAACATAGCACTAGGTTGTATACATATTTTTTTAAGCCAAGCGTTAAAGCAGATGTCACGTGCGACTAAACAAGCACAAATAAGCGCGTCTTTGCTTTCAAAGTGCTTATATAAGGTTTTTTCTGCAATGCCCGATACAGCTAAAATTTCATTAATACCAACAGCGTGTATACCCTTTTTATAAAAAAGACTCAGTGCCGTACTGATTATTTGTTGTTGTTTATCCATGATGTTCCAAATTTGAGCAGGCAATATGCATAGTGAGCAAATAAAGTCGGTATTAATCGCAGGTGTTTTTTCTACTTTTGTTTTGGGGTTTTTGGCGTGGCTAAATTATATGGGTGATTACAGTATTTGGTTAATGGCGCCATTCGGCGCAACAGCTGTACTTGTTTTTGGTGTACCGCAGAGCCCGTTAGCTATGCCAAAAAAGTAATAGGGGGACATATGCTGACCGCAATGATTGGGGTTGTTTTTAGCTGATAGTGCGATTATGGTTGGGCTGGCTTTGGGTATTGCTATAACATTAATGATAATCACAAAAACTATTCACCCTGTTGCCGGCGCAACCCTATCTTAATTATTGAGTCTGGCCAAAGTTGGGATCTTTTAATAATGCCAGTACTGGCAGGAACTGTATTTATAGTTTTGTCTGGCTTTGTTGCGAGGTAGTTTATTCAATACTTGATGGATAATAAATATAAAAAAACCGCTTAACGCGGTTTCTTTTATACAAACACTCAGCTGATCAAACAACACCGCGAGGTAGGCGGCAATCGTGATCTTTGCGAGCAAGCTCAACTATCCAAAGCTCTTCTGCTGTGTAGCCTTCTTCGTTTTGTGTGATCACGGTGAAAGGCGCTTTTTTCTGTGCTTTTACAGGAGCAGCTTTTTTAGTTTTTTTAGCAGGTGCTTTTACTGCAGCTTTTTTTGTAGACTTACCAGAGCTTAATTCTTTAGTCAGCTCTGCTACATCAGCTAGGCGCATGTTCTTGCCGCCATCAATGCTATACCAGCCAGGTTTAGTTGTTATTTCAGGTTTTTTACCGTTGGCAGCTTCATATGCAGCTTCAAAGGCAGATAACACTTCTGTTTTGTCTAGTTTGCTCATCAGAGACCCAATACGTTGTTTACACAGATAAAGAAGAGGTATTTATACCTATTTTAGAACTGTTTTTCAATTTTTTGCGATTTTCCTTTCATTTTTAGCGCATAACCGCCAAAATTTGTACAAAATTCAGTGCAAAGTAAGGTAAGTAGTATGCAACGTAGAGAATTTAATCAATTATTAAACACCCTGTTAAAGCCAGAAACCATTAACGATTTTTGTCCAAACGGGCTTCAGGTAGAAGGTAAAGATGAGATACGTACCATAGTAACGGGTGTAACGGCAAGCCAAGCACTTATTGATGCCGCGATTGAAAATAATGCCGATGCCATTTTGGTACACCATGGCTATTTTTGGAAAGGCGAGTCACAACCTATCACTGGCATGAAAAAACGTCGTGTGGCTGCGCTTTTAGCTAACGACATCAATTTATTTGCCTATCATTTGCCGTTAGATATTCACCCTGAAATGGGTAATAACGCACAGCTGGCGCAATTGCTCGATATTGAAATTGAAGCAGGCCTTGAGCCAACTAACAACAGTGTAGCGATGAGAGGGCGTTTAAAAACGCCGCTAACGGGCAGTGAATTTGCTAAAAAAATAAGCCAAGTGCTTAAGCGCGAGCCACTAACGAGTTTAGTACGTACTGATAAAATTGAAACCATCGCTTTGTGTACTGGTGGCGGGCAAGGGTATATCGACTTAGCAGCCGAGCATGGTATTGATGCTTACATAACCGGTGAGGCATCAGAGCAAACCATACACAGCTCACGCGAGCAAAATATCGACTTTTTTGCCGCAGGTCATCACGCCACCGAGCGCTACGGTATAAAAGCATTAGGCGAATATCTTGCTAAGCAACATGGCTTTGACGTGACATTTATTGACATAGACAATCCTGTGTAAACACCTAGCTTAAAAGTAATTTTATAAATAACCTACTTGTAACGTATTTCGGGTAGGTTATTTAAATCTAGTGTTCTAAATAGCTAATTTAGCAAACAATAACAAGCCAGTATGTTGATTTTTTATATACCCGCATACCCTTTTATCTTTTTGTGAGTTAATTATTTTTTGTTTTATGCATCCCAAAAATTGAATAAACGTAATAGATATAAACCTACGCTTAAAATCATAATTACATCCATTCTTATATTGCAAAAAACACAGATCTTTCGCTGTACTTACCTCGTTTAAATTACAATGTTACTTTGCTTGCTACTAAGGTAGTTACTTTAAAGGAATGAAATGGAAGGGGTATTAGCTTTAATTGAGCAGTACGGGTTGTTGGTTTATCTGTTACTTTTTGGTTATTGTGCGTTAAAAAGTGGTTGGCTACCTTTGTTCGCAGGCTATGCTGCACATACTGGCGCACTATATGTTGGTTTTGTTGCTTTGGCTACTTTTATGGGTGGCTACTTGGGCGATGAATTACGTTTTGCTCTAGCAAGAGCGTATGGCGCGGCATGGCTTGAAAAACCAGGCCGCCTTGGTCGATTATTTAAAACAGCCAGTGAGCTTGCTGAACGCCATGGCACAGCCTACATTTTTTTATATCGTTATCCTAAAGGATTACGCACGATTGGTGCCCTTCCCGTAGGGCTTACAGCAATTAGTTGGCGCCGTTTTAGTGTGTTAAATGGATGCTCTACACTGCTATGGGTTATTGTTTTAGTCGGTGGAGGCTACATTTTCGGTGCTACTTTTGATGCTTTAGGTGTTGAGAATTTAACAGCACTAAGTCTGCTACTTCTTTGCGTATTTTTAGTGACACTGTACCGGCTTTGGAATAAAACAGCTGAGGTTAAAACCCTCTAAGAATAACAAAACACCCAACGCTACTATAAACGAATATTCAGTTTGATTTTTTTATAACCCCCTGTGTAAAACGCAAATAATTGCGGTTTTTTAGGGGGAATTTACCCAGCGTAATAAGCGTTAACTTAATTAAAGTGCTTCAGGGTTAATTGTACGGCGTACATTTATCCACGCATTGCCAATAACTTCATGAGCATACTGGGTGACTACTAGTAGTGCTTTTGCATTGGGTATGAGTTGTTTATACCAAGGGAAAGCGGCAAAGTTGTGGTAATCGGTTGCGGCAGGGATAACGTTAATGCCTTGCGCATTAAATAAATTTTTTGCTCTGGGCATATGGCTTACTGAGGTGACTAAAGCGACCTTGTAATCAACGAGTTTTGAGGCTAAAAGTTTTGCCTCTTGGGCGGTATCTATTGCGTTTGGATTTTGCACAATACGATTTTTATTAATACCTAAGCTAATTGCGGTTTTATACATTAACGCGCTGTTGGTGACTTTTTCATACCCCCCACCTGAAACAATTAGCTGCGCATGGGGATAAATGTTAGCAAGTCTTATTCCTTCCACCAAACGGGTTAACGCACAATTACCTAACTGACTGTTAGCACTCAATGCAGGGTTGGGGTTTATGTCACAGCCAAGCACCACAATTTTATCAATATTGGGGTGTTTAAGATAATTAAATGCAAATGAGGTTGGTTGGCTATTTTTAATCAGTAAGTTGGCCACCAAAGGGGTGCTGGCAAGTAGCAAAGTTACAAGGCTCATTAAAGATAAAGCGATTGCGACCTTTCGATGTTTGAGCGCAAAAATAAGTAATATTAGGCTTACTAAACCCAACAAAGGTAACGGCATGAGCAAGCCGCCTAGTATTTTTTTTAGTTCAAACATAATGAGCAACATGGTTAAGTATATTTATTAGCATGTTACTCATAAGTTTAAGGTTTATCGACCGTTATTTAATTTACAGGTGTTTAAAAAGTGACGATAAACTGGATTATCTTTCATATCTTTTTTCATCGCTAAGTACATTGGACGCGTTAAACCAAGCGCGCCCAGTGGAATTGACTTAATTAACCCTTGGCTTTCATACGGGGTTACTAACCAATCGGGTAAGGCGGCCACACCCATACCTGCACTGACTAATTGAAATATAAGTAAACCTTGATCAACCGTTTTTAGCGTGCCGTCAAAACGCGCATTTTGGATGAAATGCTTAAATATATCCTGGCGCTCACGCGGAATAGGGTAAGAAATAATAGTTTCGCTTTTCAAATCAAGCGCAGTTACATAGGCTTTTTTCGCTAAGTCGTGATCTGGTGCCACAATCAGTTTCAGCTTAAAGTCAAACAAATGGGCGTATTCAAGTTTGTCAGGGTCGCGAATATCTGATGTAAGCACGAGATCTAATTCATCATTTAATAAGTCTGGGATAGCGTCGTAACTAAAGCCACGCTCGTAATCAATTTTTATATCAGGCCAAAAGTTATTAAATTCTTTAATGGTAGGCAATAACCAATGAAAACAGGCATGACATTCAACGCTTAAACGCAGCTGCGAAATAGGCTGGTTTAGACTTTCTTTGAGTCGGCACTTGGTGGCTTCTAATTTAGGTAATATGTCGTGTGCTAATTCAAGTAATAACATACCTTGAGGTGTAAATCGGACTGGTTGAGTTTTACGCTCAAACAACTGGCAGTCTAATTTGTTTTCTAAATCTTTGATTTGATGTGATAAAGCTGACTGAGTTAAAAATAGTTCGCGGGCTGTATTGACGAGAGAACCCGTTTCCTTAAGGGTGGCAATTGTTTTTAAGTGTTTAATGTCAATCATCTTTAATAAATCTCATAGATATGGTGAGTATAGCTCAGATTCATTACATACTACGCCTTTACAAAAACCGTTTCAACGTCTGGACGGCTATAAAATTGCACTTTAGTGTGTTTTTTATTGCGAATATTAAGTTTTTTAACTTTGCCGAGTCAAATAGTGTTTAATTTTTTATATGTTGTTGAATTTGTCTCATGTTTATTTGAGTTTTTTATTAATGATTTTTGTCCTGGTAACAGATAACTTTATTGTTATGTAACTCTCTAAAGTAAGTAGGTTATAGCGCGACATTAATATTTAACCTGAACTCTGGATAATAAATCTATCTCAAGCAGTTATTTACAGCGCTAACTACGTTGAATTTACTTGCAATAGACGAGCTATTGACGCGTAATTTCGCCTTGTTTTCACTGGAAATCTCTGGCTAGAGAAAATAAATATAAATATCAATTTTGATTCAATACGTTAGTAAATCTCTTAACCAAAGTTCAGGTTATTTAGATGTTTCATAGCGAGGTTAAAATGTTAATTAAAATTTACGGCGAAGGGTTTGGCAGGCAAAAGCTCAGTAAACGCAACTCGGATTCAAAGGATACACGATTGAAAAAAGCAGCGAATGCAGGGATTTAATGATTAGCCGCTACTCATTGGCGCACATTAATACTAATTCGTATACGTCTTTAAATAATATAACGTATTAAAGCATTCTCTAATGGCGTTAAAGATTTTACTGAGAACAATGTGACATAAAACTAATTATAAGGTTTTCTACTGGTTAAATAGACCCTTACTTAAGTAAGTAGTTATAAGGCAGAGTGTAAAAAGCTGTAAAGTGACGTCGCATGAGTTAGTGTTGGCAAAATAAGTCATATAGCATTCAACAGAACAGCCAGCTAATGGGCTGGCAAAAGCGTGTAAGAAATTACTGTGATTTTTAAAAGCCAGCAACCCTGGCTTATTAATTAAAGAGGGCTATGTATTAGTAAAATAGCTTCTTTTGCTGTAACAGGTTTAGACTTTAAAAAGCCTTGGCCATAATCACATTGGGTTTTTTGCAAAATAGCGAGTTGTTCAGGGCTTTCTATCCCTTCTGCTATAACAATAAGATCTAATGAAATGGCTAAGGTTAAAATAGCATCAATCAATGGATTGGCCGTGGTTTTTAAATTATCGATAAAGCTTTTATCAATTTTAAGGACATGAATAGGCAGTTGATGCAAGTAACCAAGGGCAGAGTAACCGGTGCCAAAGTCATCTAAACAGAGCAATACTTTTAAAGGCGACAATCCTTGAATAATTTGTGTTGCTAACTCTAAGTTTTCAATCAATCCCGATTCGGTTATTTCTAGACATAATGAGCCTAAAGGTAGTTGATGTTTTTTGTAGATCGCGTGAAGCTGATCTACAAACTCTAAACTTGCGAAGTGGCGAGATGAAACATTAACTGTAACGCGTAAAAAACGATGCCCTTGTTGTTGCCATAAAGCGATATGCTGTGCTGCAAGGTCGAGCAAATGCAAATCTAAATTGATAATCTGCCCCGTTTTTTCTGCAATGGGGATAAAGTCACCTGGCGATACAAACCCTTTTCGTGGGTGATGCCAACGTACTAAAGCTTCAAACCCCATAACGTCACTGCTAGTAATGTTAAAAATAGGCTGAAAATACAGTTCAAACTCATTATGCTCAATACCGTGTTGTAAATCATTTTCAAGGTCGGCATGTGTTTTTAACTTGTTACGCATGACATTATTAAAAAACTTAACTTGGCCACGCCCTGATGATTTTGCTTCGTACATAGCCGCGTCTGATTGCTGTAATAAAACAAATGCTTCATCGTTTACATTATCGCTAAATGCAATGCCAATACTGGTAGAGGGTTGCAGTAAATGACCATCAATATCAATGGGATCTGACAGGGCGGTTTTTATTCGAGCGAGGGCATCGTTTACTTGGTCACGATGACTGAGATTTTCCATAAAAATAGCAAACTCATCGCCACCTAAGCGAGAAAAGGTATCAGTATTGCGAACGGTTTGAGTAATCAATTTACAAATAGCAATTAAAAAATGGTCACCTACTTCATGGCCTAACGAATCATTAATACTTTTGAAGCGATCGAAATCAAGATAGAGCAGAGCATGAAAAGTACCTTTTTTTGCACGATTCAAGCGTAAAATTGCATGCTTCATTCTTTCTATTAGTAACGAACGATTGGCAAGCCCTGTTAGTTCATCATGCAGTGCTTTGTGCTCGAGTTCTTGGCGGGCTAAATGCCTGTCTATAACCATACTTATTTGTCGGCTCACATACGTCAACAGCGAGCTATCATGTTCGTTGTAGTAATGTTGCTTGTCATAGCTTTGTACGACAATAACGCCACTCATGCGCTCATTAACTTTATATGGCACACCAAGCCAAGAGTCTGCTAGTTCACCGACCAATTTAAAGTGGCCTTGCTCTATATAGTGTCGGTATTGCTCTTTATTAAGCAGTAAAGGGCGCTCGTTAATTAATAAATAGTAAGAGGCTGTTTCTTTTAACTGATCTTTTGAAATAATTTTATGTGTGTTTGTTTGTACACCGCCTTCAACGGTATAGACAAAATCTAGAACATCTTCTTTTTTATCATACAAAGCAATAAAAAAGTTACTTGCATTAAGAAGGCTATCAATAATCACATGCAGCGATTTAAAAAAGGTATCTAAATTTTGTGCTTTATAGGTTAAGTTAGCTATTTGCAGTAGGCTACTTTCTAATTTTTGCGCATTATTAAGTTGCCGAACGGTATCTTGCAAGCTGTTGACGGTATTCACTTGATTTATTTTTGCGCTTAGTAAGTGGGCAACGGTAGTTAAAATTTCTAAATGTGAACTGGTAAAGTAATTTTTTATTGGGTGTTCACAGTCAATTACGCCGAGTACTTTATCTTTATATATTAAAGGCACACACAGCTCTGATTGTGCAGGGCGCTCATCAGCAATGTAGCGGCTGTCTTTAGTTACATCGCCTATTATTAACGCTTGCCCAGTTGATGCAGCATAGCCCGTTATCCCCTCATTAAAGCGGATTAACTTTCGTTCTGACTGGTAACTAGTGTGTTCGCTTTCAATACCCATAGACGCCACTTGATTTAGCGTAGATTGGCTGTCATCGGCTAAATAAATCACGCAGTCGACAAATCCAAGTCGATTAACAACTTGTGTAGTGACATAACTAAAGAGCGCTTCTAACGTATTCAGTTGCAATAAACTTGAGGAGAACTGATTGATTATACTCAATTGATCCGTTTTAGTTTCGAGCGCTTTAGTAGTATCGATAATGTTCGACATAGGCAACGAAGGTAGGCCTTATAATTATTAAAGATACATACGTTAACCTAATATTAACCTTTCTACAAAATAAAACGACAAATGAGAAGCGTGAAGTGTAAAGTTTACTTTATATATAGTATCTAAGGATTATTTTTAATAAGGTCTTTACTCGAAAACCCCATATGCCTATGATCAGTTAACTTAAGCATTAGGATTTTACGATGACGAGCAAAATGACAACTTTAACGATTACTAGACCCGATGATTGGCATGTACATTTACGCGACGGGGATCAGCTAAAAGATACAGTACGTGATATCAGTCGTTATATGGGCCGCGCGATCATTATGCCAAACTTAGTACCGCCAGCCACGTGTACTGAAACCGCATTATCGTACCGAGAGCGCATTATGGCAGCGAAACCTCAAGGGCAGTTTGAGCCACTAATGGTACTTTATCTTACTGATAAAACGACACCAGAAGAGATAAAAAAGGCAAAAGCAACGGGTAAAATATTTGCAGCTAAATTGTACCCAGCGGGTGCAACCACAAATTCAGATTCTGGCGTAACATCGGTTAAAAATATTTATCCGGTGTTAAAAGCAATGCAAGAAGTTGGCATGCTGTTACTCGTCCACGGTGAAGTAACCGACTCGTCTATTGATATATTTGACCGTGAAAAAGTGTTTTTAGAGACTATTCTAGGCGATGTTGTCGCTGACTTCCCTGAGCTTAAAATTGTTCTTGAGCACATAACAACGAAAGATGCAGTCGAGTTTGTAAAAAGTGCCTCTGATAACGTAGCAGCTACAATTACTGCGCATCATTTACTATATAACCGTAACCATATGTTAGCAGGGGGCATTCGCCCACATTATTATTGCTTACCTATATTAAAGCGAAACATTCATCAGCAAGCACTTATGGCGGCTGCAACGAGTGGCAATAAAAAATTCTTTTTAGGCACTGATTCAGCGCCACATTATAAAGATAAAAAAGAAGCTGCATGCGGTTGTGCAGGTGCTTACACTGCACATGCTGCTATTGAACTTTATGCCGAAGCTTTTGAAGAGGCTGATGCGCTTGATAAGTTAGAGGGCTTTGCAAGCCATTTTGGTCCAGATTTTTATGGCTTAGCGCGTAATACCGACACTATTACCTTAGAAAAATCGCCTTGGACAGTGCCGGCAAGCTACTCGCTAGGCGACTCTGAAGTAGTACCAATCAAAGCCGAGAGCGTTATCGACTGGCAAGTTAAATAGTTAATATTTAAACACTAAACTCTAAACCACCTTAAATTCAAGGTGGTTTTTTATTTTAAGTGGCTAAAAAATATACTGATAAAAACTATTTTAAAGCAATTGTAATCTGTTTATAAAAAATACAATGTTTTGTTTGTTATTTTCTATAAAAATTAAAAGGTTAGACCGTAGTTAGTAAAACAATGAAACTTCAAAAATAAATCCTAAATAATAGAGCTAAAAAAATTTTAATGTGTTAATCTTAATTTGCTTTGAGTTTTTGCGTATTGAATTACGGTATTGTGCTGCGTTTAAGGTTACCGGTTTGGTTATTACTTCTTCCTGTACTATCACCTCCAGTTTTTTGGGCATTGACTCAGGGAGGATATTGCCATAATTATATGGCTGAATTTTAATTATTGACTTACAGGAAAATTTAGTATGTCGGTTACTGGTAAAGTAAAATTTTTCAACGAAGCTAAAGGCTTTGGTTTCATTGAACAAGAAAATGGTCCTGACGTGTTTGTACATTTCAGCGCAATCGCTGGTTCTGGTTTTCGCACTCTTAGCGAAGGTCAAGCAGTGACTTTCAGCATCAAGCAAGGTCAAAAAGGCCCTGAAGCTGAGAACGTAGAAGTAGCATAATTTATTATGTGAACCTAAGTTCATCGTGGTGAAACACTAACCTGTTTCACCATAATTCTTAAATAATTATCAACTCTATTTTTAATCTCTCTTTATTGCCTTTCATTTCTGATATCCATTATTCATATTTTTAACTCCGATATACCAAATTAAACGTAAACCTTTATGCGCTACTCCGTAGTTGGCCAATGATCGCCTAGCGATTTAAATTTAGTCTACTGCTTGATATGAGTTTAATGATACTGAGTTCATAAAAGTGTGTAAGATTGATATTTCTCCATGGAAAAATATAAAAAATCGGCAGGATATTAATGATCAGTAGAAACAAAAAACACAGGTGTTAATAAAAATGATTCTTTGTAATCTATTTCCCCTCCTTTGTATTGCTTTTTAGATAATCGGCACGTCCTTATTACTATGCGACGAATGCGCGAATAATAACGATTAGCTGTATTTTTAGCTTAAAAAGTCTCAAAAACCACTAAAAAAGAATATTCGGGAGAGAATATAAGCTTATTTTTAATTTTTTTTCAGCCACGATTAAGTTAATTTTAAATGTTATATTTTTGTTTACTTTAACTAGGTGGTTTATCATTATTCTTACTATATCTGGCTTTGCTGAAATTGCATTTGTCACGTTAGTTACGATAATGTTAATTTTTTTGTGTGAGCCCTTTAAATATCTTACAAACAAGCTGATTTATTTATAGGTTATGCGAAACATGAAGTTGACATGACTTAATGCATTTAGCATTATTGGTAAGTTGATATCTATTAAAAGATATCAGGGTTGTCTTCCCCTTACGGGTTGATAATTAAATTATAAAAGTAACATTACTTAATTGGTTGGGAACTATGTCTGTTAAAATCAGAAAGAGTCTTGTAGCAACTGCGTTGGTTGGCGCTTTTGCATTTGCAAGCAGCAATGTGATTGCAGATCCTTTGAATGACGTGCAAAAAGCAGGTCAAACAATTCAAAAGGCTGCGGTTAAGTCTCAAACTAAAATTGACAATGTATATGGTCAAACTCAGGAGCTAATCGCTGAGTACCGTAGCATCGTTGATGAGACTGAACTTATGAAAGTGTACAACGATCACGTAGCACGTTTGGTCGCAGACCAAAACGCGTCTATCGCATCGTTCGATCGTCAAATCGCGACTATCGATAACACTAAACAAAACGTTGTGCCTTTGATGTATCGCATGATCGATACGCTTGAGCAATTCATCAAAGCGGACGTTCCATTTAACCTTGAAACTCGTCTTGGACGTGTTGAAAGATTACGTGAGATCATGGCATCTGCATCTGTAACAACGTCTGAGAAGTTCCGTCAGGTACTTGAAGCGTACACTGTTGAAACAGCATACAGTTCAGCTGTAACTGCTTCTCAAGGTACTTTAGATGTTGATGGTCGTAGTATTAACGTAGATATTGGTCGTTTAGGTCGTATCACTTATGTTGCGCAATCATTCGATCTAAAACACGCTTGGGTGTGGGATAACAACACTAAACAGTGGAAAGAATTAGGTGAAGAATACCTAAAACCTGTTAAAGAAGTGATCCGTATGGCGCGTAAGCAAGCCACACTAGAACTTGTTAAACTACCAATTTTTGGCGCGGAGTAATCAATAATGAAGAAACTATTTAAAGGTTTTGCTGTTGCAGCAGTACTGTCTGTTTCTGCCGGTACCGCGCTTAATGCACATGCAAATACTGATGCTTTAGATAAAATTCTTGAGCAAGTAAAGCAAGAGCGTATTTCTGAAGGGAAAATCAATAAGCAACGTGAACAAGAGTTCTTATCAGATCGTGCTGATAAGCAAGCGTTACTTAACAAAGCGAAAAGCCAATTAGCTGCTGAAAAAGCACGTGGTGATCGTCTTAGCAAAGAATATGCACAAAACGAAAATACTTTAGCGGAAAAAGAGCAAGCTCTTCAAAACGCGCAAGGTACGTTAGGTGAAATGTTTGGTGTTGTTCGTCGTGCAGCAGCTGACGCGATTGGTTCAATCGAAGCATCTTTAGTAAGTGCTGAAAAACCAGGTCGTGCTGAAGTACTTCGTTCATTAGCTGCGGCTAAAGAACTTCCAACAGTTCGTGAGTTAGAAGAACTTTGGATTTCACTTCAAACAGAAATGACTGAGTCAGCTAAAGTTTCAACGTTTGAAACTGAAGTTGCAGGTCTTGACGGTAACCCGTCAATGAAAAAAGTAACACGTATCGGTAACTTCAACTTAGTTACAGACGATGGCTACTTAATCTACTCACCAGAGACCAAGTCTATACAGCCTCTAGGTAAGCAACCTGACAGCTATATCTTAAAAGGTATTTCTGATCTAGAAGGTACTTCAGCTGATAACTACGCTGGCGTATACGTGGATCCTACACGTGGTGCAATTTTGCGTATCAACACGCAGAAGAAGTCTCTTATGGAGTACTACGAGCAAGGTGCTGAAGTTGGTTACATCATCACCTTATTGCTTGCTGTAGGTCTTTTAATTTTCTTAGTACGTTTCGTTGATTTAGCGCTTACTACTTCTAAGATCAAAGCTCAGCTTAAGAACTTGTCTACACCGAATACAAACAACCCATTGGGTCGTATTCTTAAAGTGTACTCTGACAACAAAAATCAAGATGTTGAAAACCTTGAGCTTAAACTTGATGAAGCGATTCTACGTGAAACGCCACGCATCGAAGCGGGTATTAACATCATCAAGATCCTTGCTGCTATCGCACCATTACTAGGTCTACTAGGTACAGTAATCGGTATGATCCTAACGTTCCAAACAATCACATTGTTCGGTACGGGCGATCCGAAGATCATGGCTGGTAACATCTCTCTAGCACTTGTAACTACAGCGCTAGGTCTTATTGCAGCTCTACCACTTATCCTACTTCACTCTATTGTTGCAAGTCGTAGTAAGTCGGTATTACATATCCTTGATGAGCAAAGCGCGGGTATCATCGCGACTCACGCGGAGAAGGAGAAAGCCTAATGCTAGTCCTGATGGAGATATGGGAATCTATCAGGGATTTTGTTGGCACAGGCGGCCAGGTATTATACGTGGTCGCGATAGCACTCTTTCTTATGTGGGTTTTAATGATTGAGCGCTATTGGTTCCTACTTGCTGAATTTCCTCGTTTAACGAAGGAAATAGTAGCCAAGTGGGATGCCCGCCAAGACACTACGTCTTGGTACGCACACAGAATCCGTGAAGCATGGATTTCTGAAGCGTCTGAAAAATTAGATCAGCGTATGTTGTTGATTAAAACATTAGTAGCTGTATGTCCTTTAATAGGCTTACTTGGTACTGTTACGGGTATGATCGCGGTTTTTGAAACCATGGCAACCCAAGGTACAGGTAATGCACGTTTAATGGCATCAGGCATATCAATGGCAACAATCCCAACAATGGCTGGAATGGTTGCGGCACTATCTGGGGTATTCTTTAGCTCACGCCTTGAGGCAAGAGCGAGAATGGTGAAAGCCAAGCTTATAGATAGTATGCCTCATCACTAGAGAGAGAATTAAATATGGCACGTAAACAACGTTTTCGTGAAGAAGAAGAAGCTGCGGTAGATATGACGCCAATGCTTGACATCGTATTTATCATGCTTATTTTCTTTATCGTAACTACATCGTTCGTTAAAGAGGCTGGTATCGAGGTCAATAAACCAAAAGCTGCCCAAGCTACGAAGCAAAAAAATGCTAACATTTTTATTGCAATTCGCAGTGACGGTGCAATCTGGATTGATAAACAGCAAGTTGATGTTGAACGTGTTTCAGCAAAAATCGAAAGTTTATTAGCAGAACAACCTACTGATGTTGTGATTTTGCAAGCTGATAAAGAAGCAAAACACGGCACAGTGGTTAAAGTGATGGACCAGATTAAAGCGACGGGTGATAACCTGAGAATTTCAATAGCTGGAGATCAGTAATGATTCGTTTTCTGTTTTCACTGATTGCAGGTGGGGCAGTTACTTTCGGCTTGTTCTACTTCATGGCATACCTCATCTCTGGTGGGGCTGACCGTAATACGGAACAAAAAGAGCAGATCATAGTCGAAATTATGACGAATCCGCCTGAATCTAAGGTGCAGGAGAGGAAGCGTGTACCGCCTCCGCCTCCGCCACCGCCAAAGCAGCCGCCTAAACCGCAGCCGCCACAGCCGGAAAATAGCAACCCAAGTACGAGCTTGTCGTTTAATATGCCAAGTATCGATGTGGGAAGCACGGCCGGTGGACTAAGTGGTCCAGGTGCATTTGGACGAGATGGTGATGCGACACCTATCGTTCGTATTGAACCAAAATATCCAACACAAGCAGCACGTGATGGTAAAGAAGGTTGGGTACAACTTTCGTTCACAATTGATGAGTTAGGTGGCGTGATTGACGTTGAAGTTATTGACGCAGAACCAAAACGTATATTTGACCGTGAAGCTAAACGTGCATTGCGTAAGTGGAAATACCGTCCTAAGATCATTGACGGGAAACCACAAAAGCAAGTTGGTTTACAAGTTCAACTAGACTTTAAACTTAACCAAGGCAACTAAGGAGGCGAGTAATGAGAAATTTTTCTAAAGTAACTGCACTTGCAATTCTTATGTCTGTGTCAGGTGCATCATTAACTGCACCTGTTTTAGCGGCGCCAGATTACGCAAAGATTGAAGAGCGTAAGAAAGCAAAAACTAAAATCATGGGCGAACGTACTGGTAAAAAAGTAATTAAAGCGTTCGATTTGTATAACGAAGATGATGTTGATGGTGCAATAGCGTTATTGAAAGAGTTAGATCCGTCTAATGACTTTGATAAAGCAACTGTTAATCGTTACTTAGGCAGCATGTACGCTCAAAAAGAGCAATACAAAGTTGCAATTAAGTATATGAAAGCAGCGATTGCACCGGATGTATTGAACTTTGCTGATCAGGCTCAAGGTTTAAAAACCTTGGGCGATATGTATGCGGGTACTGAACAATACAGTGCTGCCAAGCAAGCATATTCTGATTGGATGGACTTCACAGGTGAAGAGGACCCGAAAGTTTACACTCGTATTGCGCAAGCAAGCTATGAGCTTAAACAATTTGATCAGGTCCTTGAACCGGCAAACAAAGCAATTGAGTTAGCTGAAGAGCCAAATAAAGCTCCTTATCAACTTAAATTAGCTGCCTATTTTGAGAAAAAGCAATATCAAGATATGGTTAAAGTTGCAGAAGAAATTGTTCGTGTATGGCCTGAAGACAAAAAATCTTGGGTAGGCTTAGGTAAGTATTATTTACAAACCGAAGACTACCAAAAAGGTCTAGCAACTATGGAAGTTGCATACAAGAATGGTTACTTCGAAAACGAAGTTGAATACAAAGTACTAGCTAACTTTTATTCTTTAAACGAAATTCCTTACAAAGCAGCAGTAACGCTTGAAAAGGCTGTTAAAGAAGAGAAAGTAAAACGCACTAAGCAAAATATTAGCGCGATTGCTAGTAACTATCATCGTTCGAAAGATATAGAGAAAGCTGCTAAGTATTACGAAGAAGCTGCTAAATTTGATGACGACGCTGAGCTCTACCGCAAAGCAGGTTCATTACTTTTACAATCTGAAAAATTCAGCGCTGCTGTTGTTCGTTTGAACAAAGCATTAGAGCTTGGCTCTGATAAAAAAGGCACTATTTATTCAGATTTAGCTGAAGCGTTTTACTACCAAGGTAAGTATAAGCAAGCTTATGCTGCTATTACTAAAGCCATGGACGACCCAAGCACACGTAGGTTTGCTAAAGGTTGGGCTACATATATTAAAGATAAAGCCGCTCGCAACGGTGTTAAAATTTAGTATTTAATGTACTCTAGTATTTTTAAAAAGCCCCAATGGGGCTTTTTTTATTGGAATTGACATGAAAAAAACGCCTATTATTTCACTGCTATTTTGTTTGCTTTTAGCATCATGCTCAAAGCCAGCTGACTTATTTTCATCTTATGAAGAAGCGCAAAGCGCGTTAATATCACTTAATACGGCTTTAAGTGCGCAGCCTAATTCACAGGTTACACAGCTCAGTAATGAGCAGCTCCCTTTTACAGATGCTTATTTAGAGCGTCGCCACGCTATTTATCAGCAGCTAATGCAAATGCAGTTATCAGCAGAGCAAACCAATCAGGTTAATTATTTAGTTATTGCTGAGCGATTTCCAGAGCGCTATTTTGCATGGCCTGCACAAACAAATGTTTTGGCTATTATGCTCACTATGGAGAAAAATGATGCCCAATATAAAAATATTGAGCAATGGTTAAGGTTTGTAAAATCTCAGCTAGAGGCTGCCGAGCAAAGTAATTTAAAGCTAAATAAAGTTGAACATAGTTATTTAAAAAAGTACGTGCAACAAGCCATAAATCGCACTAACACACCGGTTGAACTTAATGCAGCGTTGAGTGAGTTAGACAATTATTTGGCGCACTATAAGCCAAGAGGCAGCATTGGTCTATCAGGCCTTGCTAATGGCAGTCAGTGGTATCAAAGTAAATTAAATTATTTTGCAAATGCTGTGCTCTCACCGCTTGAGTGGCTAAGTCGTATTGATAGCAAATTCAAATCAATGCAGAGTCAAAAACAGCAAACAACGGTAGAAGCCTCAAATGCCTCACAGCTTACCACATTACTTTTAACTGATTCGAAAATAGCGGGTTTAGACTGGTTAACGGGTTATACGCTATTACCTCTGAGGGCTAACGCTTTACAATTAGAACCAGCCGATGAACTGCTCTATATGGCTATGATGGAGACTGATCTAGGGGTGCATTATCACGCTTGGACATTGTCACAAGCGCGCTTAAATTTACTTAAACGATTAAACATAAGTGAAGAGGAAGCGACTTTATTAGTTGAAGATATTCTTTTTTATCCAGGACAAGCGTTTAGTTTTGCTCCACAACTACTTAATTAAACTTTAGTGCGCTATTAACTAGCGCACTGATCACATCGCTGCGCTGCAGGGTCTTGCTCTAAGCGCTGCGCTGATATTTTTTCCTCACAGTCACAACAGTAACCATACTGGCCAATGTCAATTTGGCTTATTGCCGCTTCAAGCTTATTCATACGCTCAATCAAGGGGTTGTACTCGGTGCCTAATTGCTGAGCTGCCATATCAAGCCACTCTTCATTTGAGGTACGAGTTAGTATACAAAGCAAATTTTGATGTGTAGGGTGTGTAGATTGTGATAGCAAGCCTAATATAGTCGCTTTAACACTTTCAATTTCATCGTTTAGTCGTTGCTGATGATGCATTAGCAGTATAACCCTTAAATTAGTCCTCAGTGATATTGCTATTATCTAGTTAGATTATCTTAGATGTTATGATTTGTATCAAATTGTGGCGCTTTCGCATATTTTTTTAATACCTCTGCCACTTCATCTTTGGCTTTTAAACGACGTATTTCGTCAAATAATAGTCCTGCTTGTGGGTACTGACGTTTTAAATAACCAAGCCATTGTTTTGTGCGTGAGGCAAAGTACTTGGTATCTTTACTGGCGGTTTGGTGCATGGATGAGTAAATAATATGGTGTAAAATATTTTCCCACGTTAACTCACTATAATCTTCATTATTAATATGAGCTTTAATTTTACGAGCTAAATCAGGATGTGAAAGGGCGCCACGGCCAATCATTAAGTCAGTGCAACCGCTGCGCTTTTGGCATAAAAGGGCATCTTCTACCTGCCAAATCTCCCCATTGGCGACCACCGTAATTTGTTTATCTTTAACTAGAGGAGGGATTTTTTCCCAATAGGCAGGCGGGTTATAGCCATCGCGTTTAGTTCGCGCATGAATGGCGATACTGCTCGCACCAGCGCTAACAACGGCATCGACAATTTCTTGGCTATTACTATCATCATCAAAACCTAAGCGAATTTTAGCACTTACCTCATTTTCACTGCTTACGGCATCTCTTACAGTTTTAATTATTGAATACATATGCTCAGGGTCTTTGAGTAAAACAGCGCCCCCTTTGCTTTTATTCACCGTTTTTGCCGGGCAGCCAAAGTTTAAGTCAACACCATGAGAGCCCAAACTAACCGCTTTTACTGCATTTTCTGCTAACACGCCGGCTACTTGGCCCAATAACTGAATTCGAACTGGCGTGCCACATCGAGTTAGCCCTGCATTTTTTAGTTCAGGGCAATAGCGGTGAAATACTTTATCAGGCAAGCAAGTATCTACAACGCGAATAAATTCAGTCACACAAAGATCAAAGCCACCTATGTCGGTGAGTAGTTGGCGCATTTTAAAGTCAACGACACCTTCCATAGGTGCTAAAACAAGTTTCATAGTGTGATTAATTTATTACTGAAAAAGAGCGCCAGTTTACCTGTAAATCATAAATTGATAAAACGCTTATTAGGGTTCATAGTTAGTTTGCTAAGTTATTTTAGAAAAAATAGATAATGTGAAAGTTTTTAGTTTTATGCAGGTCTACTTGTATAATGATATCTGACAAGTTTAGAAGGTAATAAAAAATGAATACTATAAAGAAAAACTCAATTGCATTAACATTAGGCGCAGTGGTTGTTGGCAGCGCAAGTATGGGCAGTACTGATGTTCAAGCTAATCCATTTGAATTTCAGCAAATGGTAGCTGGTTATCAATTAGACGCTGGTGAAGGCAAGTGCGGCGAAGGTAAATGCGGCGGCGACGCTAAAGCGAAAAAA
>NZ_JALNTH010000009.1:0-159557 GCF_023161935.1 Pseudoalteromonas sp. 2CM28B | reverse complement strand
GAAGGCAAGTGCGGCGAAGGTAAATGCGGCGGTGATGCTAAGGCCAAAAAAGAAGGCAAGTGCGGCGAAGGTAAATGCGGCGGTGATGCTAAGGCCAAAAAAGAAGGCAAGTGCGGCGAAGGTAAATGTGGTGGCGATGCTAAGGCCAAAAAAGAAGGCAAATGTGGCGAAGGTAAATGTGGTGGTAGCCACTAAACTTTTCTTTTTCCGATAAGTGAGAGGGCCATTAGGCCCTTTTTATTTAATATGAGGTTTTATTATGGCTCAAAATCAAACGCCTAACTTTGGCATGGTCGGTTTAGGCTTGCGAAGAGAAATGCTAGATGAGCTTGAGCATGCCATACCAAAACAAATTGAGTTTATGGAAGTGGCCCCTGAAAACTGGTTAAAGCTAGGTGGGCGCTTTGAAAAGCAATTTAAGCAGTTAACTAATAATAATCACTTTGTTTGTCATGGTTTATCTCTTTCTATTGGCTCACCTGAACCGCTAGATATTGAATTTATAAAGTCGTTAAAACCGTTTTTTGATAACCACGATATTAAAGCTTATAGCGAACATTTAAGCTATTGCTCAGGAAAAGGACACATGTATGACTTAATGCCAATTCCTTTTACTGAAGAAGCGATCAAACATGTCGTTTCTCGGGTTAAGCAGGTACAAGATATATTAGAGCGACCACTTGTGCTGGAAAATGTGTCTTATTATGGCGCGCCTGGACAACAGTTAACTGAGCTTGAATTTACAAACGCTATTTTAGAACAGGCTGATTGCCAGTTACTACTAGATGTAAATAATATTTATGTTAATTCAGTTAATCATGGCTACGATGCACATGCCTTTTTAGCTGCATTGCCAGCTAACCGAATTGCTTATGCCCATGTTGCAGGGCATTACAACGAAGCCGAGGACTTGATTATAGATACTCATGGCGCCGATGTTATTGATCCGGTATGGCAGTTGCTCGATAGCGCTTATGAAACGCATGGTGTATTTCCGACGCTGTTAGAGCGGGACTTTAATATTCCACCTATTAACGTGCTAATTGAAGAGCTGGATATAATTCATCAATTACAAGCAAAGCACCTGCAGCTGTTATCCACTGAGCAAAGTGCTTAAACAGTCTTATGCAGCTAGTAATAACAACAGCATGGTTTTAAAAGGGTATTAACTATGAGTTTTATCGATATTCAAAATGAGTTTATGGCTCATATTCGCCAGCCCAACACGAACCCTTGCCCAGCAGATGTTGAAGATAGACGTATGGCTATTTATCGGGAGCTTTTTTTTAATAACATCAATGGGTTTGTATCATCAGCATTTCCGGTATTAAAAACACTTTACACTGAGCAACAATGGCAGTTACGTGTTCGTGAATTTTTTAGTGAACACGATTGTCAGTCGCCTTACTTTTTAGATATTGCTGAAGAGTTTATAACGTACTTAATGACAAGTTATGTGCCCAAAGAGTGTGACCCTGTGTTTATGCTAGCGCTGGCGCATTATGAATGGATTGAGCTTGATGTATCGGTAACTCAGGCTGACTTGAATGAGAGCGAATTGGTAACGAATCAATTAACCCAAAGCCCTTTATATTTATCTAAAACGGCACGTAACTTAAGCTATGAATTCCCCGTGCAACATATTAGCGAAGCGTTTCAACCACAACAGCCCTCAGAGCAGCCTCATTATTTTGTGGTGTACAGAGATAAAGGTGATGAAGTGCAATTTTTATCAACTAATGCGATGACCGCCATGCTGTTGTCTATTATTGACAATAACGCAGGAAGCACATTTGCGCATGTTTGCCAGCAAGTCAGTGAAAATGCACCTCAATTTAGCCTTGAGCAAATAACTCAAGGCGCATTAAGTACCTTAACGGCTATGGCACAGCGTCAAATTATAGTGACAAAAAATCAAGATTAAGCTCTTTATAGATTATTTCACATCGTCTATTATAACGCCTTTATTTGTTGTGCTTAATAAAAGGTTGTACGATGTCAGATGATAAAGAGTTTAAAGACCCGTTTAATGCGGCTTACTTTTTTGCATTTTTAGCCGTGTTTGCTGGAATAGGGTGTTTAAATGCTATTTTAGGTTGGATCACCAACTTGACGTAATTTTTGCTTTATTTCATAAGGCTGTTGTTTTCATCAGCCTTATATTTTTTATCTTGTTTATCCTTCCTGAATTTTTATGACTACCGCAAACTCGCAATTTACGCTCACTTAAGGTTATAATCACCTGCTTTGTAATATGAACCATTGAGCAGTTAAAATTATGACTCAAGTAACACCAGCAATTATCAAAAACAGCATTACTACAATTGCTGATTACCCTAAAGCGGGCATTATGTTTCGCGATGTAACAACCCTAATGGCAAACCCTGAAGCGTTTAAAGCAACCATAGATGCATTTATTAACGCCTATAAAGATCAAGGTTTTACTAAAATTATTGGCACAGAATCGCGTGGCTTTATTTTTGGTGCACCGCTATCTTATGCCTTGGGAATTCCTTTTATCCCTGTTCGCAAACCTGGTAAATTACCGCGCGAAGTTATTCGCCAAGATTACCAACTCGAATATGGTGAAGATACATTAGAGCTTCATACTGATGCAATTGTAGCCGGCGACAAAGTTTTGCTAGTTGATGACTTGTTGGCGACCGGTGGTACAATTGAAGCAACAGCCAAGTTGGTTGCAAAATTAGGCGGCAACGCCACAGATGCAGCATTCGTTGTATCGTTACCTGAACTAGGTGGGGAGCAGCGTGTTGAAAAAATGGGTATTAAAATCCTAAAATTGGTTGAATTCGAAGGCGAATAATCGATGAGTTATCAGGTTCTAGCGAGAAAATGGCGTCCTCAAACCTTTCATGAATTGGTTGGGCAGTCTCATGTTAAACAAGCGCTGGTTAATGCGCTGAATCAAAATAGACTGCATCACGCTTATTTATTCACTGGAACCCGTGGTGTTGGTAAAACGACCATTGCGCGTATTTTTGCTAAAAGCTTAAATTGTGATGAGGGCATTTCTGCCACACCATGTGGTCAATGTAGTAGCTGTGTTGATATAGAAGCAGGGCGCTACATTGATTTACTCGAAATAGATGCGGCCTCACGCACAAAAGTTGAAGATACTCGCGAAATACTCGATAACGTTCAATATGCGCCAACCCGCGGACGCTATAAAGTGTACTTAATTGATGAAGTACACATGTTGTCAAAGCACAGCTTTAATGCCTTATTAAAAACGCTCGAAGAGCCACCTGAGCATGTAAAGTTTTTACTGGCGACCACCGATCCACAAAAATTACCGGTAACTATTTTATCGCGCTGCTTACAGTTTAATTTAAATGCCTTGTCGCAAGCTGAAATTAAGCAACAGCTTGAGCATGTTCTTACGCAAGAGCAGCTCAATTTTGATAATGATGCCCTAAGCATTATTGCTAAAGCAGCCGATGGCAGTATGCGAGATGCGCTGAGCCTGACCGATCAGGCTATTGCTCAAACAAATGGCGATATTAATAATCAAGCTGTTCAAGCCATGCTTGGTTTAATGGATACCCATTATAGTCAGAGTTTACTCGCTGCATTACTCGCGCAGGATGGCGCAGCCTTAATGGCTGAAGTTGCCCAAGTCGCGAGCAGAAATCCGAATTACATTGCACTACTTGATGACTTAATTGCACTTACGCATATTATTCAATTAAGCCAATTAGTGCCTGAAGCGGCAGCACTTGATAGCAATAATGCTGACTACATTAAGCATGTTGCAGCGCACACTCATGCTCAGCAAATTCAAGTGTATTATCAGTTATTACTGAATGGCAAAAAAGATTTACAGTGGGCGCCTGAGCCACGCTTAGGGTTTGAGATGATTATGCTACGATTGTTAGCATTTCAACCTGAGCAGTCACAAACGACGCATTCAGCGCCTAGCTCGCAACCCGCGCCAGAGCAAAATGCCGCAGGGCGTACCAATGCATTGCGTGATATTTTAAATAAAAATAAACCAGCGCAGAGCAATAGCACTGAAAGTCAGCCATCAATACATAATGCACAGCCAACAGAGGCCGCTGAGCCTGAGGTTTCGCGCTCTGATAATAGCCTGACTCACATTGAGCAAGAGTCAACACAAAGTCAGCCAAACGTGTCTGATACAACGCTAATTAGCGATGAACAAGCGCAGCGTCAAAGCGAAGATGATGCCTACATGCAGCACAGCGATGTAGAACAAACCATTGCAGCTCAATACGATGATGTAATGAGTAGCGCGGTTGATCAAGGATTTAATCCTGAGCTATCAAACGCACCTAGTAGCACTGAGCATTCAGCGCCAACAATGGGCGAGCAAGAAGCGCGTGCACAGTCTGCAATAGCGCGTATTTTACGTGACAGAAATATTTCCGGTGCGGGTAAACTGTCAAGCGCAGCAACCGATAAACCTGTTGTGCCAAAATCGACCCCTGCTAGGCCCGTCGATAAACCTATTAGCAATACACCTCAAACTGTAGCGCAGGAGCCGCCTCCATGGGATAGTGAGACGGGTGATGAGTTACCAAAAAAGCCAGCGCTCCCCATGTCAGGGAGCAAGCCACAGGTAAGCACTAAACCTGCAAATAAAGTTGACTTTAAAGCGAAGCACCAAACAATTACCGAAAATCTTGCACCTGAGCTATTAGAGCAAATTAATCCGCAAAAACCGGCTCCTGCTGTTGAACAAGCACCAAGTATTCCGGTACCGGATGATTTTCAAAGCCCCATCAGTGAAATTAGATTTGCCCATCAACAAGATGAATGGGCTTATTTAATTAAGCGAATGGGGCTTGGCGGGCGCATGCGCCAGTTTGCCTTGCATTCAATTTTTACCAAGCAAGATAATCATTTTCATATTGAAGTGGATGAATCGCAAAAGCATTTAGATACGCCTATGCTGCGCCAAAAGTTAAATGTGGCGTTATCTGCTATTTATGGGCATAACGTTGAGCTAAATATCGACTTTGCCAGTGGGGTGATTGACTCGCCTTATCTGATTCAACAAAAAATTGATGCAGGTCGTCACCAGCAAGCGATTGATGTGATCACAAGCGATGAAAATATAGTACAATTTCAACAGCTATTTAGCGCTGAAATTGACGAAAACAGTATTCAGGCATTGTAATTAACTATCAGTGCCCTTATTTATACTTCAGTTAATGTATTAAAAGAAAGAGAGACGATTATGTTTAAAGGTGGAATGGGTAACATGATGAAGCAAGCGCAGCAAATGCAAGAGCGCATGCAAAAAGCCCAAGAAGAAATCGCAACAATGGAAGTCGTTGGTGAAGCTGGTGCAGGTTTAGTTAAAGTAACCATGCTTGGTAACCACAACGTGCGCCGTGTTGAGCTTGATGAGAGCTTAATGGAAGACGACAAAGACATGATTGAAGATTTATTAGCTGCAGCATGTAACGATGCTGTGCGCCGTGTTGCCGACGAAACGCAAGAGCGCATGGGCAAAGTAACAGGCGGTATGCAATTACCACCTGGTATGAAAATGCCGTTCTAAGCAACTATGCAACTTTCAGATAGTTTAACATCGCTTATTGAAGCACTGCGTTGTCAGCCCGGCATTGGTCCAAAGTCTGCTCAGCGTATTGCGTTTCATTTGTTAGAGCGCGACCGTAAAGGCGGTGCTCAACTTGGTAATGCCCTGACTAAAGCAATGAATGCTGTAGGTCATTGCCAATCGTGCCGCACATTTACCGAGCAAGCGCATTGTGATATTTGCTTAAGCACTAAACGCCAAGACAGTGGTATTTTATGTGTTGTTGAATCGCCAACGGATGTACTGGCCATTGAGCAAACAGGTCAATACAAAGGGCTTTACTTTGTATTAATGGGGCATTTATCACCGATTGATGGCATAGGGCCTAAAGAAATTGGCCTTGATGTACTTGAGCAAAAGCTCGCGCAAGGCGGTATTAATGAAGTCATTTTAGCCACAAATCCTTCGGTTGAAGGCGAAACAACGGCGCATTATATTGCTCAGCTTTGCCACAAAAACAATGTGGGTGCATCGCGTATTGCTCATGGTATTCCTGTTGGTGGTGAGCTTGATTTAGTCGATGGAATGACGCTTATGCATGCATTTAGTGGTCGGCGCTTAGTCAGCCATGAATAGTTTATTTTAAGCTTAACTATTTGAACTTATTTTAAAAGCCTACATACATCTTGTAGGCTTTTTTATTGCCTTTGATGCAATATAAATAACAACTTAAGGATGGTATGGCTGCAATAACTCAAAGTGCTAATGTGATTGTTGATGGCTTTATCGCACCTGTTTGCCATGAACACACAGAAATCATTTATCAAGATGATGATATTTTGTTGATCAATAAACCTAGCGGTTTGTTGAGTTTATCGGGTAAAAACCCTCTTAACTGGGATTCGGTTCACCATAGGCTTGTTAATGGTCAACAAGGCGTTACCGCAGCGTTTCCTAAAGCCATATTACCCCACCGTTTAGATTTGGTACCTCCGGAGTGATGGTGGTAGCACTTAACGCGCAAGCAGCTAAAGCACTGAATCTGCAATTTCAATACCGAAGTGTTAAAAAACAATACCGCGCAATGCTCTCAGGGTTGGTTGCTGTGTCTCAAGGAGTGATTACTGCGCCTATAGTAAAAGATAAAATGCTATTTCCGAAAGTGAAAATTTGCCACCACAGCGGCAAACCCGCGCAAACCGAATTTAAAGTGGTTAAACGTTTTCACAAAGAGCAAAAAACCTTAGTCGAATTTACTCCTATAACTGGACGCACTCATCAACTTAGAATACATAGCCTAACGTTTGGCCACCCTATACTAGGGTGTGATTTATATACAAATGATTGCAGTGAGCAGAGAACTCAACGGTTATTATTACATGCCAGCGACTTATTTTTTGTGCATCCACGCACTGATAAGCTAATGCACGGGCATGCCGCAACGCCTTTTTAGTTGATTAAGCCTTTTAAAGTGTCTTTGAATGGGGTTTTTTATATTTTTTTACTTGAAGTTCTCACACCTCCCCCCATATTAAGTGCATAACGCAGACACTTTGCAAATTGGAGATACATAAATGACTGCTGCACAAAAAGAAACATTAGGCTTTCAAACAGAAGTAAAACAATTATTAAACTTAATGATTCATTCGCTTTATTCTAATAAAGAAATATTTTTACGTGAGCTTGTATCAAATGCATCTGATGCCGCCGATAAATTACGCTTTTTAGCGTTATCAAACGGCGACTTATATCAAGGTGATGCTGATTTACGTGTACGTATTAGTGCTGATAAAGAAGCGAATACGGTAACCATTTCTGATAATGGTATTGGTATGACACGTGATGAAGTGATCAGCTCTTTAGGTACAATTGCAAAGTCGGGTACCGCAGAATTTTTCAAAAACTTAACGGGCGACCAAAGCAAAGATTCACAACTTATTGGTCAATTTGGTGTGGGCTTTTACTCAGCGTTTATTGTGGCTGATGAAGTGACAGTGCGTACCCGTAAAGCAGGGGAGACAACAGCTGTAGAGTGGCAATCAAAAGGTGAAGGTGAATACACGCTGCAAGAAATTGAAAAACAAGGCCGTGGTACAGACATTATTCTACACCTACGTGAAGAAGAAAAAGAGTACGCAGACGAATGGCGCCTTCGTAGTATCGTGACTAAATACTCTGATCATATTTCTACACCAGTACAAATGTACAAAGCAGAAGTACCAGAGTCTGAAGGCGAAAACGGTGAGAAAATTCCAGCAGTTCCTGGTGAGTGGGAAAGCATTAACCGTGCTACGGCATTGTGGACGCGTGATAAGTCTGAAATCTCTGAAGATGAATACAAAGAATTTTACAAACATGTAAGCCATGACTGGGAAGATCCACTTAGTTGGGGGCATAACAAAGTTGAAGGTAAAACTGAATACACCAGTTTGTTATACATTCCGAAAAAAGCGCCGTTTGATTTATGGAACCGTGAGCGCCAAAGTGGCTTAAAATTATACGTGCAACGTGTATTTATTATGGATGATGCTGAGCAGTTTATGCCAAGCTACCTGCGTTTCGTTAAAGGTTTATTAGATTCAAATGATTTACCACTGAACGTATCGCGTGAAATACTTCAAGATAACAAAGTGACCCAAGCTATCCGTAAGGGGTGTACGTCGCGTATTATTAAAATGCTTGAGCGTATGGCGAAAAACAAAGCCGATGATTACCAAACGTTTTGGAATGAATTTGGTCAAGTAATGAAAGAAGGCCCAGCAGAAGATGCGGCTAACAAAGAGAGCATTGCTAAGCTGTTACGTTTTGCTTCAACGCATACCGATTCAGACACTCAAGATGTATCGCTTGAACAATACATTGAGCGTATGAAAGACAGCCAAGATAAAATTTACTATGTTGTTGCTGACTCATTTATTGCAGCTAAAAACTCACCGCATTTAGAAATTTTCCGCAAAAAAGGCATTGAAGTTTTACTACTAAGTGACCGTGTTGATGAGTGGATGATGAGCCACTTAACTGAATTTGCAGATAAGCAATTTCAATCAATTACTCGCGGCGATTTAGATTTAGGTGACTTAGACGACGAAGAAACGAAAAAAGCACAAGAAGAGTCTGAAAAAGAAGTTGCAGGCCTTATTGAGCGTATTAAAACCGCATTAGGTGATGATGTTAAAGAAGTACGCTTTACACATCGTTTAACCGATTCGCCAGCCTGTGTGGTGAGCGACGACAACGACATGAGCTCGCAAATGCAAAAGCTGATGGAGTCAGTAGGTCAAGCAGTGCCAGAAGCTAAACCTGTATTTGAGCTAAACCCTGAACACCAGATTGTTAAGCATTTAAATGATGAGCAAGACGAAGATAAATTTGCGCAGTGGTCACATGTATTGCTAGATCAAGCATTACTAGCTGAGCGCGGTACGCTTAAAGATCCAACTGGATTTGTCACTCGCTTAAATAAACTTATGCTTGATTTGAGCAAATAAGTATTAAAAATCAATGATTGAGTAAAAAGGGAACGTTTGTTCCCTTTTTTATGCGCTGGAGCATAGAGTTTATTGATTTGTAAAGGTTAAATTTTCTGCATAGGCGCTGCCCGAAAGGGTCTGTCTGCCTACATGGGGGGTGGCAAATGGCGTGAGCAGGACGCAGAAGTTTTGCTCAATTTTTACACAACCCACTAGGTGGCAAACCTTGTGCCGCTATTAAAGTGCCCCTGGTTTGCACAAATATTAATCCGCAAAGGCCAACAGACTCTAGACAATTAGTATAAGTTACTTGAGTATCTGTGGCGCTTGTGGAAGAATTCAGACTTTAAAATAAACTCTCATATTAGGGGACAATGATATGCGCATTATTCTTTTGGGCGCGCCGGGTGCAGGTAAAGGTACTCAAGCTCAGTTTTTAATGGATAGATACGGTATTCCACAAATTTCTACCGGTGATATGCTACGAGCTGCAATTAAAGAAGGCACACCACTTGGCCTTGAAGCAAAAAAAGTAATGGACGCAGGTCAGTTAATTTCTGATGACATCATCATTGGCCTTGTTAAAGAGCGCATTGCAAAACCTGATTGTGAGAAAGGCTTTTTACTTGATGGCTTCCCACGTACCATTCCACAAGCTGATGCAATGAAAGACAATGGCGTTGTCGTTGATCATGTTATTGAGTTTGATGTTGCTGATGAAGTAATTGTTGAGCGTATGGGTGGCCGTCGTGTTCATCCTGGTTCTGGTCGTGTTTATCATGTTGTTTACAATCCACCAAAAGAGGAAGGTAAAGACAACGAAACAGGCGAAGAGCTTATTATCCGTGAGGATGACACAGAAGAGACAGTTCGTAAACGCTTAGGCATTTACCATGAGCAAACAATGCCACTGGTTGACTACTATCAAGCAGAAGCGCAAGCAGGTAATACGCAGTACCATAAATTAGACGGTACTCAAGCGGTTGAAGCTGTAAGCAAGCAACTAGCTGAGCTTTTAGGTTAATTTTTATCTAAAATTAAAAGCATAATTAAAAAAACCGCTTTATAGCGGTTTTTTATTATCTGAAATTTGACCTTTAAAGCGTTTTAAGCTTTTCAATAACGCTATCGTATTCAGGCTCGGTTGATAAGCTACTAACTAATTGTTTATATATAACTTTATGGCTTTTATCGAGAATAAAAACAGCGCGAGTAAGTAACCCCATATCTTTAATTATTAACCCATACTTTTGGCCAAAATCACGCCATACAGAATCAGAAAGTGTCGTAACTTTATCGATATTTTCTGCTTTGCAAAAACGTTTTTGTGCAAAAGGTAGGTCGGCACTAATCGTCAACATGGCTACGCTAGGAAACTGTTGCGCTACTTTTTCATTAAAATGTTTTGTTTGCAGGCTACAAATACCAGTATCTAAGCTTGGTACTACGCTGATCAATATAGCCTGTCCTTGGTAATTTTCTAATGTAATGGCAGTAAAGCTGTCGTCGACCACTTTAAAATTTGGCGCATCAGCACCGACTTTAAGGCCTTGGCCTAGTAACGTAACAGGTTTACCTTGCGCTGTTACTTTTCCTGCATCTAAGGTGTTTTCAGGTAACTCTGATGCAAAACTAGTGCAACAAAACAGGCTTAATGCAAAGGCTAATGAACGACGCATGGATTTTTTCCTTTTAAGAATTAACGTAATAGTGGTGAGTGTATTATACAGTGACGGAGTTACCAAGCAGAATAATTGACGCGTTTATTTTTCCCTAAAATTGTAAATAAGCAATACTTTGATTAATATGTATATATAATAAATAGGTAATGATTAATAATATCCGTGCCTTTATTTTTTGCGGTGTCAGCGTACAACAAGTTTTAAAATAGAGAGATAATATGTCAACATCGGTTTTAATTTGTGATGATTCAAAATTAGCTAGACGTCAATTAGCTCGCTCTTTACCCGATGATTGGGATATTAAAGTTGAATTTGCATGTGACGGTGTAGACTGCATAAAACAAATAACTAAAGCCCAGCCTGAAATTCTTTTCCTTGATTTAAATATGCCAGAAATGGACGGTTATGGCGTGCTTGCTGCAATGAAAGAGCAAGGACTCGACGTTCTCACTGTTGTGGTATCAGGCGATATTCAACCGAGTGCGCATCAACGTGTGCTTGAGCTTGGCGCCATAGATTTTATTCAAAAACCGTGTTCCCCCGAAAAGCTTGCTGCCATTATTGAACATCATGGTATTAGAGATAGAGCACTGCGTGAACGCATGTCTCACTCGTTAGGTGAACAAGTTGACCCTGATGTTCGTGATATATATCAAGAGCTGACTAATGTTGCCATGGGTCAGGCGGGAGATTTACTAGCAAGACTGCTTAATGTATTTGTTAAGTTACCCATTCCTAATGTTAATGTTTTAGAAGTCAGTGAGCTCAACATGGCGTTAAGCTATGTTGATACCAATGACACTACATCGGGTATTTGCCAAGGCTTTATAGGCGGCGGGGTATCTGGCGAGGCATTATTACTTTTAAATGACTCTAGTTTTAAAGAAATAGCCTCACTGATGAATTACGAAGGTGAACTAAACGACAAGGTTGAGTTAGAGTTGCTAATGGATGTAAGTAACATTTTAATTGGCGCTATTTTAACCGGCTTGTCAAAACAGCTCGACATGACCTTTAGCCAAGGGCATCCAATAGTTTTGGGGCAGCATCGGGACGTTTCTGAACTTGTTCAGTCGAATGAGTCGCGCTGGCAACGGACTCTAGCCATAGAAATAAGTTACGGTATTGAAAATCATGATATTAGTTGTGATTTAATGTTGCTCTTTACTGAAGATTCACTGAAAACTTTGAAATACAAAGTTGCTCATCTACTAGAAGATTAAATATTTATGCCAGCTGATTTAGATGTGAATGAAATCCATTGGTTAATGGATATGTTTAATACGGTTGATGTCGGTCTTGTTATACTCGATCGAGAATACAAAGTGCATGTATGGAATGGTTTTATGGAAAATCATTCTGGTTTGTTACCGAGCGCTGTGAAAGACAAAGACTTATTTGATTTATTTCCGGCCATTGATGAAAAATGGTTTAGAAGTAAATCTGAGTCAGTGTTTGTATTAAAGAATCGTTCATTTACTATTTGGGAACAACAGCCTTATATTTTTCGTTTTAAAAACTACCGACCAATTACCGGTAAAGCGGACTATATGTATCAAAATGCCACGTTTATCCCACTTACCAATGTGCGAGGCGAAGTCGAGCATATTTGTATTATTATTTACGATGTGACAGATATTGCGGTTAACAAAAAAGAACTAGAAGAGTTAAATAAAAAACTAGAACAAGTAAGCCAAACAGATAGTTTAACCCAGCTTGCCAATAGAGGGCACTGGGAGCATTTATTGCACCAAGAATTTTTACGAACGAAGCGAAACGAAGGTTGTTGCTCGTTATTAATTTTTGATATTGACCACTTTAAAAAGGTAAATGATGATTTTGGACACAGTGCTGGAGATGTAGCACTTCGTCATGTAGCGAGTTTACTGAAAACTGCATTGCGTGAAACAGACATTGCTGGGCGATACGGCGGTGAAGAGTTTGTTGTTACTTTATTAGATACCGATAAACAAGGGGCTATTGTATTTGCTGAACGCTTACGCCAGCTAATTGAAACCTCTCCGGCGAAATACAATGAGCACACGCTGCATTTGGCCATTAGTGTGGGTATTGCGTGTTTTGATGATCAATTTAAAGATCACGAACGTTGGATTGAAGCTGCCGATAAAGCGCTTTACCATTCAAAAGAAACAGGTCGAAATAAAGTGTCGGTATACGCTGATATAAAAAATGATGCTTAGGCATCATTTTTTAATTGGGGGGTAAAATAAGCAAGTCAGTTTTAAGTAAGCGCATTATTTTTTCTGCAGTATTACCAATGAGTTTTGCTTTAATTCCTACATTCCCAACAGATCCTATAATTACTAAATCAGCATTGAGCTTGGCTGCTAAGCTTGGGATCACCTGCTCAGGTAAACCCGCTTTAATATAAAGTTTGTCGCGTAAGTTATTATCAATAATGAGTTGTTGCTGTGATTGAGGTAATTTCTCAAAGGCATTGACTAGTTGCTCTTCTGAAAATACTAAGCCTAAATCTCTTAATATTGGAGAAATATACACTGTGTAGCCGGCATAAAATTCACAGTCTGTTCGCTGTGCGTATGCTAGGCCATATTTAATAATTGACTGATTAAGTTTATGTTTTGCGGTTTTTTCGCTAGCTAAATCAAGTGCGGCGAGTATGTTGGTATGCTTGCGCCATTTGTTATCTGCCGCTAAATACAAAGCGATGGGTGTAAAGCGGATAAGTTGCCAATCAAGCTCACTAAATTGGCTATCGCTGTCGATATGGCGTGTTTTTATCACCATTTCGTAATCATCAGTATTAATATCTTCGTTAAGCCACTGCTCGGGGGCTTCATGCCATGCGGTTTGAAAGGTATAACTGCAACCCTCCAGTTCAGCGCTAATCAGTGGCTCCAACTGAGCCCTTAATGATGAAAGACATTTATCTTGGAGTGAAAGCAATTGTTCTGGCGACAGAGAAAATAAAATATTGCTGGTTTCTTCAAAGCTAAATGCAACAATATCAATATGTTTATTGCCTTGCAGCGCTTTTTGTTTAGCGTGCTGCAATGACGTTTTTGCAAATTCAACCGAATCAATCAGTACAAGAAGCTTTTTTTTGTCCATTATTTTTACTCTGTTGTATGGCGTGAATCATCAATTGGACATTGACCAATGGTTGAAATCTCACCCGAATTTGACTCCTGTTCCAGTTTTACCTTAAAGCCCCATAGTCTGTAAAGGTGTTTTAATACTTCCCCATGGGAGTTAGCCAGTGGAATAGCATTATGGGGTACATATCGTAGGGTTAAAGAGCGGTCGCCGCGTAAGTCAACATCGTAAACTTGTATGTTAGGCTCATGATTACTAAGGTTATATTGTGCAGAAAGTGCTTCTCTAACCGATTTGTAGCCATTATCGTTGTGAATAGCGCCTATTTCTAAATGTGGGTTACTAGCATGGTCGACTATGGTGAATAATTTAAAGTCCCGAATCAGCTTAGGGGATAAAAATTGGCTAATAAAACTCTCATCCTTGAAATTTTGCATTGCAAAGTGGAGTGTCTCGAGCCAGTCACTGCCCGCATGCTCAGGAAACCAGCGTTTATCTTCTTCTGTTGGGTTTTCACAAATACGACGTATATCAACCATCATATTAAAGCCCAGTGCATAGGGGTTAATACCCGAGTAATAATCGCTATTGTATGGAGGTTGGTACACAACATTAGTATGGCTTTGTAAAAACTCCAACATAAATGAGTCGGTTAGTTTTCCCTCATCATATAAATGGTTCAAAATAGTATAGTGCCAAAAAGTGGCCCAACCTTCATTCATTACTTGGGTTTGTTTTTGCGGATAAAAGTATTGTGATATTTTTCGCACTATCCTGACGATTTCTCGCTGCCATGACTCGAGTAAAGGGGCATTTTTTTCAATAAAGTACAGAATATTTTCCTGTGGCTCTTGCGGGAAGTGGCGTTCGTTTTTTTTTGACTCTTGCTGTTGAGAAGGAATGGTACGCCATAATTCGTTAACTTGTGATTGCAAATACTCAGCCCGTTCTTGCTGACGTTTTTGTTCTTCAAATAACGAAATTCGTTGTGGACGTTTGTACCTATCAACACCGTAACTCATTAATGCATGACATGAGTCGAGTATGCTTTCTACTTCGGAAATACCGTACTTTTCTTCACAGCGGCTAATATAGTTTTTAGCAAACAATAAATAATCAATAATTGAGCCTGCATCAGTCCAAGTTTTAAATAAATAATTACCTTTAAAAAATGAGTTATGCCCGTAGCAAGCATGTGCCATAACCAGTGCCTGCATCGGAAGGGTGTTTTCTTCCATTAGGTAAGCAATACAGGGGTTGGAATTAATCACAATTTCATACGCAAGTCCCATTTGGCCGCGTTTATAATTTTGCTCTGTTTGAATAAATTTTTTACCATACGACCAGTGAGTGTAGCCAATGGGCATGCCTACACTTGAGTAGGCATCCATCATTTGTTCTGCGGTGATCACTTCAATTTGGTTAGGGTAGGTGTCTAACTTGTAATGCTCAGCCACACGGGCTATTTCGTCTTGGTATTGTTGCAATAGTTCAAAGGTCCAATCGGGCCCATCACTTATTCGATTATCGTTCATAATGCTACCTCGCTTTGGCTATGCAGCCCCTTGCTGTTGACGACCTTTTTTAAATAGCTCCCTAAATATAGGGTAAATATCTTCAACACCTTGGATATGTTGGATGGCAAAATTACTGTTCGTTTGGCTAATGCTTTGATACTCGCGCCATAAACTTTGATGGGCACGTGTGGTAATTTCTATATAGGCAAAATAGCGAACAGCTTTAAGTATTTTATTACGTAAAATGTGTCCACATTGGGGCGTGTCATCGGCCCAATTATCGCCATCAGAAGCTTGTGCTGCGTATATATTCCATTCATCAGCATTATAGCGCTCAGCTATTATTTCATTCATCAGTTTTAGTGCACTTGAAACAATGGTACCGCCTGTTTCTTGTGAATAAAAAAACTCCTGCTCATCAACTTCTTTGGCTTGGGTATGATGGCGAATATACACAACGTCGATGTCTTTGTAGCTGCGAGTTAAAAACTGATAAAGCAAAATGTAAAAGCGCTTTGCCATGTCTTTTGTTGCTTGATCCATCGAACCTGACACATCCATAATACAAAACATCACCGCTTTACTAGTTGGGTGTGGTTGCTTGTCGTAGTTACGAAAACGTAAGTCGTAATTATCAATAAAGGGCACGGTTTTTATTTGCTGTTTGAGTGTGTCGATTTCTTTTTGTAATAAGGCCACAGCGGCTTTATCACAGTGTGGTTGTTCAAGCAGCAGTGCTAGTTGCCCCTCAAGCTCGCTAAGGCGGCGTTTTTTACCTGCGGTCATTGCAATACGACGAGCTAGAGAGCCTTGTAATGAGCGCACTACATCAATATTGCTGGGCATACCATCACTGCAAAACCCAGCGCGATGGGTTTTCATTTGCACTAGCTTATCAAGCTGATTTTCTTGCAAATTAGGGAGTTCTAAATCCTCAAATAACAAATCAAGGTATTCATCTTTAGAGATAGAAAAAACAAATTCATCTTGGCCTTCGCCAGAGTCACTTGCTTCACCTTCGCCTGCGCCACCGCCTTTGCCTCCTTTAGGGCGTTCTATTTTGTCGCCAGTAGAGAACTGATCGTTCCCAGGGTGTATTTGCTCTCTATTACCGCCTCTACCTTGATGAAAAGTAGGTTCGCTAATATCACGCTGCGGAATAGAGATGCTCTCTCCAGAGCTTGAATCAGTGACACTGCGTTTATTGATCGCATTAGACACCGCTTCTTTGATCTGCTTTTTATAACGCCTAATAAAACGCTGGCGGTTAACTGTGCTTTTGTTTTTGCCATTTAAACGCCTGTCGATAAAATGCGCCATAATGACCTCCTAAAAACTGCAATTATGAAGGTTATTGCGATTTTCTAACCCGTAAATACCACTCAGATAGCAAGCGCACTTGTTTTTGCGTGTAGCCTTTTTCAACCATACGATTAACAAAGTCCTCATGCTTTTGCTGATCTTCAGCTGATGTTTTTGCATTAAATGAAATAACAGGGAGTAAGTCTTCCGTGTTTGAGAACATTTTTTTCTCAATAACCGTGCGTAGTTTTTCATAACTCGTCCACAGCGGATTTTTGCCATTGTTATGAGCGCGAGCACGCAGCACAAAGTTAACAATTTCATTTCTAAAATCTTTAGGGTTTGAAATACCTGCAGGCTTTTCTATTTTTTCAAGCTCAGCGTTGAGTGCATCACGGTCAAATAATTGCCCTGTGTCAGGGTCGCGGTATTCTTGATCTTGAATCCAAAAATCAGCATAAATAACGTAGCGGTCAAAAATATTTTGGCCATATTCTGAATATGACTCTAAGTACGCGGTTTGTAGCTCTTTACCTATAAACTCAACATATTGTGGAATTAAATAGCCTTTTAAAAAGCTTAAATAACGTTCTTCAACCTCGGCACTAAATTGTTCACGCTCAATTTGCTGCTCAAGCACATAAAACAAATGCACAGGGTTGGCGGCCACTTCGGTGGTGTCAAAGTTGAATACTCGCGATAAAATCTTAAACGCAAAACGGGTTGAAAGGCCGGTCATGCCCTCATCAACACCAGCGTAATCACGATACTCTTGATACGACTTCGCTTTTGGGTCGGTGTCTTTAAGGGTTTCACCATCGTAAACTCGCATTTTAGAGTAAATGCTTGAGTTTTCCGGCTCTTTTAAGCGCGAAAGAGTGGTAAATTGGGCTAAAATTTTAAGTGTACCTGGCGCACAGGGGGCGTTGTAAAGCTCACTGTGTTCAATCAGCTTATCGTAAATTTTAATTTCTTCGGTCACTCGTAAGCAATAAGGGACCTTAACAATATAAACACGGTCTAAAAAGGCTTCGTTGTTTTTATTGTTTTTAAAGGTTTGCCATTCTGATTCATTAGAGTGGGCGAGTATCATGCCGTTAAATGGCAGGGCGCTTATGCCTTCTGTGCCGTTATAGTTACCTTCTTGTGTGGCTGTTAGCAGTGGGTGTAACACTTTTATGGGGGCTTTAAACATTTCCACAAATTCCATTAAGCCTTGGTTGGCTAAACATAATGCGCCTGAATAGGCATAAGCATCAGGATCATTTTGTGCAAAGTGTTCAAGTTGGCGAATATCGACCTTACCGACAAGAGCAGAAATATCTTGATTGTTTTCATCTCCGGGCTCTGTTTTAGCAATCGCAACTTGATTTAAAATTGATGGGAAGCGTTTAACCACTCTAAATTGACTAATATCACCATTAAATTCTTGTAAACGTTTTGCGGCCCATGGCGACATTACCGTTTTGAGGTAACGAGACTTAATTCCATATTCTTTTTCGAGTAGGCTGGCATCTTCAACGGGATCAAATAATGACAGCGGATGGTCATTAACCGGGGAGCCCTTAATTGCATAAATAGGCACTTGTTGCATTAAATACTTTAGCTTTTCAGCAATCGATGACTTACCGCCACCTACCGGACCAAGCAAGTAAAGCACTTGTTTACACTCTTCTAATCCTTGCGCGGCGTGTTTTAGATAAGAAACAATTTGCTCAATGGCGTCTTCCATACCATAAAAATCGGCAAATGCAGGGTAACGTGCAACAACACGGTTCGAAAATAAGCGACTTAAACGAGTATCGGTAGCGGTATCTACCATTTTAGGCTCGCCAATGGCCATCAGTAATCTTTCAGGAGCACTGGCATAAGCAGACTTATCGGTTTTACAAATTTCTAGAAACTCAGCAACACTGTACTCTTCTTCTTGTGTTGATTCATAACGTGCTTGGTAGTGATCAAAAATAGTCATAATGACCTCCGAAACCTACTTGGAAAATGTATTCACCATTTAAAGTCTAGTCACGAATTTAAATTTTTGTGCAATAAAATTAAAAATTTATATGAAAAATGATCATGATGCACTTTTAGAAAACAACCTACGTATAACCTTAATCAAATAAAGTAGCGGACATAAAAAAAGACGCCTAAGCGTCTTTTAAAGATTAGTTTAAAACTAATTATGCGAAGTTAGCGTTCGCGAATTCCCAGTTAACGAGTGACCAGAAACCTTTAAGGTAATCTGGACGCACGTTACGGTAATCAATGTAGTATGCGTGTTCCCATAAATCCACGGTTAGGATTGGTGTAACACCTGCATCTGTTAATGGTGTTGCAGCGTTAGATGTATTAACGATATCTAGTGAACCATCTGCTAGTTTAACTAACCACGTCCAGCTTGAACCAAAGTTATTTACTGCTTTGTCGTTTAACGCGTCTTTAAATGCGTCAAATGAGCCCCATTTAGCGTTAATTGCATCAGCAATTGCACCTGTTGGAGCGCCACCGCCATTTGGAGATAGGCTGTTCCAGTAGAAAGTGTGGTTCCAGATTTGAGCAGCGTTGTTAAATACACCGCCTTCTGAAGAACATACGATCTCTTCAAGTGATTTACCTTCAAACTCAGTGCCTGGGATTAAACCGTTAAGTTTAGTCACATAAGTGTTGTGGTGTTTACCATGGTGAAACTCTAACGTTTCTTGTGAAATATGTGGCTCAAGTGCATCAATTGCATACGGTAGTGACGGTAGTTCAAATGCCATTTTTTATCTCCATCTTCTTTTGGTTGATAGTCTATTTAGTAATACGTAATGCCTGCGCAAACAGGGCACTTATCTATACCAAACAGGAATATAGTGTTACTATAATTGTTGAGTATTTTACTCAAGTTTTAGCAAACAGCAATGCTCTTGCTAAAGCTATTTAAGATTGAGGCTTTAATTGCCAATGTTAATCTATATATCTGAGGCCACAGTGAAACTTTTTCAAGGCCTAATGTGTTCGCTATCGTCATTTTGAGGTTGTAAATGGAAACCATCGATAAAATTAAACAGCAAATTGCTGAAAACCCAATCATCTTATACATGAAAGGATCACCAAAACTGCCTAATTGTGGTTTTTCTTCACAAGCATCACAAGCATTAATGTCGTGCGGTGAACCGTTTGCATATGTGGATATTTTACTTAATCCAGACATTCGTGCAGAGCTTCCTGCTTACGCTAACTGGCCTACCTTCCCGCAACTTTGGGTTGAAGGCGAGTTAATTGGTGGCTGTGACATTATCATTGAAATGTTTCAACGTGGTGAATTACAACCACTGATCACTGAAACAGCTGCAAAGCATAAACCTGCAGACGCTGAATAAGCGTTTAAGTAAAAAAAAGCTGCAATTTGCAGCTTTTTTTATGTCTATAAAGTATTTACTCATAGTTGCTTATACGATGACAGTACCGAATGAGTAGGCAGCTTTTCGCGGTTTTTACTTAGCTCACTAGGTCATAAACTTCAGAACGCGATTGTATCATTTCTAAATTGGATGAGTTTTCAGCCTTAAAGCTAAACAACTCTCAGGGTAAACTTACAAAAACACTGATCCCGCCGACGTCCCGATTGTGTAGGCTAATTTGCCCATGGTGGGCTTCAACAATTTCTCGACACAGTGCCAAACCTAATCTACTTCCTGCCACCTTGGTAGAACAAAAAGGGATAAGCGCACTGGCCATAACTGTTTCACTCATGCCTTTTCCTTTGTCGCTCACATTAATATGAGTGCCGAGACTATCTTGTGTTACTTTTAAACTAATATGCTCTGCTAGCGACTCTGATTCATGTGCATTTTTCAACAGGTTAATGAGCAATTGTTCTATTTGGGTTTGATCGGCTTGTGTAGTGATGTCTTTTTGAAGGTCTAAATTAAATTGCCATTGGCTTTGTAATTGATCGAGTAATGAATGCCAGTCAACCGTCGTTATTATAGGTGGTGGAAGTTTAGCAAACCCAACCATAGCCTTGAACGAACTCGTTTTTTAAGGTTTTGTGCACCTTGGTACAAGGTGAAATCAGCAAGTTGACCGTCTACAAGTTGAATGTTTCGAGGGGCACGCCGAGCAAGTTCTGCATCATGGGTGACCATGACAATGGTTGCGCCATCACGATTTATTTGTTCAAGCAGCTCCATTATTTGACGAGCCATAAGGCTGTCGAGATTACCAGTTGGTTCATCGGCTAATAAAAATCGTAGCTCGCCCTCAAGACGAGCTAAAACAGTATTGCTGCTTTAATTCGTTTGTGAACTCGGGGCTCTCAACCATGGCTATTACATCATTCAGTTTTACTGAGTCACCAGCATTTACCTTCAATGAAACAAAGCCTCGTTCAGGGCTGTAAACTTTTGGTGCTCTGGCGGCCACAATTTTACCGCTGGCTGCAGCATCGCGTATTAGCGATTGGCGCATCTCTGTGGCTATTTATAGGCTTACTCTATAAACCGAGATAGTACCTTCTTGATCAGTATTTAATAATGCATATACACATAGAGCAACTAAGCCCACAATAAATATAAACAGCCATATGTTTTTTTTAAAATTTATAGGTCGTGAGATTTGCGTGTCTTGCCCGCTAGTGTCTTTAAGCATTATTTGTTCTCTTTGCTTAGTGTTTTTCAAACACAGTAATCATTAGCGAGGCAATAAACAGAATAATTGGTGAAATTAAAAATAAGCCAATAGTAAACATTCGAATGCCCTCAAAATTTATGTAGTTATGCGATATTCGAATAACGCTCCATTTTTTATCTTTTTGAATTTAATTACTTTTTATTTTTAAACTTTCTTTTTATATGTCCGCGGACATAAAAAGTGTCCGCTGCGGGGTGAGATTACCTCAACGTAAAGCAAAGAAAGTTGATAATTAATGCATAGCATAAGACTAACGTGCAAATTCATTGAATAAACTATGTGCTAATAAAAGTCGATGTAATTAAATGTCATGTTTAGATGTATTACGAATAAAGCAAAAATGATGGAATGATATTCGGTGAATAGTTATTCACATTGGGGTTTATTTACGTTTACGTAAACTGCTTATTGTGAGGAGGCTTTATTTACAAGTTCTTAAAAATAACACCGGTGTCATTAAAGTTTTCGATCCAATATCTACTCAAATGTTAATATTTAGCATTGTTTTATGATTTTTAATGAAGTTGAAATATATTCAATATAATGAATATATATTCATAAAGGTATTGACTCAGGTTAGGAATAACGCTAATTTTGATCGTCTGTTAGCAAATCGTCGAGCCGTTCATCCACGTTAACAGTGCAGCAAGGGGAGGGGTCCATGTTATATGACTCAAAACTAGAAAAAGATAATTGTGGCTTTGGCTTAATAGCCCAAGTTAATAACAAAGCGAGTCACCGACTCATCCGTACGGCGATCACCGGTTTAGATCGCATGCAGCACCGCGGCGGAATATCTGCTGATGGTAAAACGGGTGATGGTTGTGGCTTGTTACTTCAAAAACCAGACAGCTTCTTTCGTGCTATTGCTGCTGAAAATAATTGGCATTTAGGTAAAAATTACGCCGTTGGGATGATTTTCCTCAATGCTGATCCGGTATTAGCACAAGCAGCTAAAGATGTTTTAAGCGAAGAACTAGAAAAAGAAACGCTTAATATTTTAGGTTGGCGTGTTGTCCCTACCGATCCATCAATGTTAGGACCTATAGCCCTAAAGCAATTGCCTGGGTTTGAACAAATTTTTATTAGTGCGCCTGAAGGGTGGCGTTCTAAAGATTTAGAGCGACGTTTATATGTTGCACGTCGTCGTGCAGAAAAGCGCTTGATGGATGATGAATCATTTTATATTGCGAGCTTATCTGGGCTAGTCACCATCTATAAAGGCTTAATGATGCCTGCTGACTTGCCAAATTTTTATCTCGATCTTGCTGATATTCGCATGACCAGTGCTATTTGTGTTTTTCATCAACGCTTCTCTACAAACACACAGCCTCGCTGGCCTTTAGCGCAACCATTTCGTTATTTAGCGCACAATGGTGAAATTAATACTATTGAAGGTAACCGTCAGTGGGCCCGTGCACGCTCTTATAAATTTGCTTCGCCGCTTATTCCTGATTTACAAAGCGCAGCGCCGTTTGTTAATGAAACAGGGTCTGACTCATCTAGCCTCGATAATATGCTAGAGCTGTTTTTAGCCGGTGGTATGGATTTATTTCGTGCGATGCGTATGCTGGTACCGCCAGCATGGCAAAAAAACCGTGCTATGGATGACGACCTTCGCGCATTCTATGATTTTAATTCTATGCATATGGAACCGTGGGATGGCCCTGCAGGGATTGTTATGTCGGATGGGCGTTTTGCTGCCTGTAACTTAGACCGTAATGGCCTGCGCCCTGCGCGCTATATCATTACTCAAGATGGCTTTATTACTTTAGCCTCTGAAGTTGGGATATGGGATTACACCGCTGACGAAGTGGTCGAAAAAGGACGTGTTGGCCCGGGCGAACTCCTCGTTATTGATACTAAATTAGGCAAAATTTGGCATTCAGATGAAATTGACCAAGATTTAAAATCACGCCACCCTTATAAGTCGTGGTTAGAAGAAAACGTTAAACGATTAACGCCTTTTGAAGCACTTACCGAGCAAGATGCGGGCAATCGCTCATTTGATGATGAAACCCTTGTCAAATACCAAAAGATGTTTGGCTATACTAACGAAGAGCTAGACAGCGTCATTCGTGTCATGGGTGAAAATGGGCAAGAAGCCACTGGCTCAATGGGTGACGATACGCCGTTTGCCGTACTGAGCGAAGGGCACCGTTCACTTTATGATTATTTCCGTCAAAAGTTTGCTCAGGTTACTAATCCGCCAATTGATCCGTTACGTGAAAACCATGTAATGTCGCTTGCAACGTGTATTGGCAGTGAGCAAAACGTATTTAATGAAACAACAGGGCACGCTAAACGCCTGCAATTTGATACGCCTATTTTAATGTACGCTGATATGCAGCAGCTACTTAACGCCGATGAAGCGCACTACAGCTATTGTAAGATTGATATTACTTATACCGTAGAAGAAGGCCTTGAGAATGCGGTAAAGCGCATCTGTGATGAAGCACAAGCAAAAGCCGCATCTGGCTGCATTATGCTGGTATTAACGGATCGTAACTTTGATGACAATCAATTACCTATTCCTGCTGCTATGGCGGTGGGTGCGGTACAAAAACGCTTGGTAGATAATAACTTACGCTGTGAGTCAAATATTATTATTGAAACTGGCAGCGTTCGCGATGCGCATCAATTTGCGGTACTACTTGGATTTGGTGCAACCGCAATTTACCCGTATTTAGCGTACGAGTCACTTGTGGCTATGAGCGATACCAAGGTAATTAATAAGTCATACAGTGAAGTTACACTGGCTTATCGTCAAGCAATTAATAAAGGCTTGTACAAAATCATGTCTAAAATGGGCATTAGTACCGTGGCTTCATATCGTTGTTCAATGCTGTTTGAAGCAGTTGGTCTATCGGACGCTATTGTTGAGATGTGTTTTAAAGGCGTGGCGAGTCGTATTAAAGGGGCGTGTTTTAGCGACTTTGATGACGATCAGCAAAGCTTGCATAAACTGGCGCTTAGTAAACGTAAATTATTAAGCCATGGTGGCTTGTTTAAATACGTTCACGGCGGCGAGTACCATGCTTACAACCCTGATGTGATTCAAACGTTACAAAAAGCAGTACGTAGCGGCGAGTACAGTGATTACAGCGAATACGCAAAGCTAGTTAATCACCGTCCAGTCGCGACTCTGCGTGATATGTTGGCTTTAAAACTGCCAGAAAAGGGTATAAGCATTGATGAGGTAGAGCCTGCCACTGAGCTTTATAAACGGTTTGACTCAGCGGCCATGAGTATTGGTGCATTATCGCCAGAAGCGCATGAAGCACTCGCAATTGCCATGAATCGTTTAGGTGGCTGCTCAAATTCTGGTGAAGGTGGCGAAGATAAGCTGCGTTACGGTACAGAAAAAAATTCACGTATTAAACAAGTAGCTTCGGGTCGATTTGGTGTCACCCCACATTACTTACGTAGCGCTGATGTTATTCAAATAAAAGTGGCACAAGGCGCTAAACCAGGGGAAGGCGGACAACTACCAGGTGAAAAAGTCACTCCCTATATTGCCAAGCTTCGTTACTCGGTACCGGGTGTGACACTTATTTCACCTCCGCCGCATCACGATATTTATTCTATCGAAGATTTAGCCCAGCTGATTTTTGACTTAAAACAAGTAAACCCGAATGCATTGATTTCTGTAAAACTGGTATCTGAACCGGGTGTTGGCACAATTGCAACCGGTGTAGCGAAAGCGTATGCCGACTTAATTACTATTTCAGGCTATGATGGTGGCACAGGTGCAAGTCCATTAACCTCGGTTAAATACGCTGGCAGCCCATGGGAGTTGGGACTTGCTGAAACACAGCAAGCCTTGGTAGAAAATGGCCTTCGCCATCGCATTCGCCTGCAAACAGATGGTGGTTTAAAAACTGGCCTTGATATCATCAAAGCGGCCATTTTAGGTGCCGAAAGTTTTGGCTTTGGCACAGGGCCTATGGTGGCATTAGGCTGTAAATACTTACGAATCTGTCACTTAAATAACTGTGCGACAGGTGTGGCAACACAAGACGAAACATTACGTCAAAAGCATTATCATGGTCTGCCAGAAATGGCGATGAACTACTTTAAGTTTATTGCTCAAGAAGCGCGCGAAATTATGGCAAGTTTAGGGGTTGCAAACCTAACCGATTTAATTGGTCGCTTAGACTTACTCGAAGCCATTGAAGGCAAAACAGCGAAGCAGCAAAAAATAGATTTATCAGCGGTTATCGCTCAGCCAAATAACCCAACAGGTGAAACTTTGTTTTGCAGTGCACCAAATAGCTCGCATTATTTAGGTGAGTTAAATGAGAGCTTACTAGGCAAGGCACAAGAGGCAATAGATAACTCAAGTGGCATTTCATTAGTAAGTCGTATTTGTAATACCGATAGATCGGTTGGCGCTATGCTCTCTGGTTATATTGCTGATAAACACGGTAATCAAGGCATGGCCGCAGATCCGGTAGTTATTGAATTACATGGTACAGCTGGTCAGTCATTCGGTGTATGGAATGCTGGTGGCCTTGAAATGACTTTGGTTGGCGATGCTAACGATTACGTTGGTAAAGGGATGGCGGGCGGTAAGCTAGTTATTCGCCCACCATTGGGTTCGTCATTTGAAAGTCATAAAGCAACAATTATTGGTAATACCTGTTTATATGGTGCAACCGGCGGTAAATTGTTTGCAGCAGGATGTGCAGGCGAGCGTTTTGCTGTACGTAACTCAGGCGTGCAAGCCGTTGTTGAGGGCGTAGGTGATAACGGTTGTGAATACATGACCGGTGGCGTTGTGTGTGTACTTGGTAATGTAGGAGTGAACTTTGGTGCAGGTATGACCGGTGGTTTCGCTTACATTTTAGATGAACGAGGTGATTTTGAGAAACGCATTAACCCAGAGTTGGTTGAAGTGGTTACTTTAGATGACTTAAGTTCACATCAAGAGCATTTACGCGGCTTAATTGCTGATCATTTAGAGCTAACAGGCTCATGCAGAGCAGAAACTATTTTAGCTAACTTTGAACTTTATTTACCGATGTTCAAATTAGTAAAACCTAAATCAAGTGACGTAAAAAGTTTACTCGGGCACCGCGCTCGCAGTAGCGCCGAACTACGTGTTCAGGCGCAATAAGGGGGCAGTATGAGCGAAAATGTATATCAATTTATAGACGTGCAGCGTGTAGACCCACGCAAAAAACCAATCTCGTCGCGTAAAAAATCGTTCGTAGAAATTTATGAACCCTTTTCAGAAAATCAGGTTAATTCACAAGCGGATCGTTGCCTTGATTGTGGTAACCCTTATTGTGAGTGGAAATGTCCAGTACATAATTATATTCCACAATGGTTAAAACTGATCCGTACAGGGCGTATTTTAGAGGCCGCTGAGCTATCGCACCGTACTAACAGTTTGCCAGAAGTGTGTGGACGAGTATGCCCGCAAGACCGCTTATGCGAAGGCTCATGTACATTAGATGAAGAGTTTGGTGCAGTAACAATCGGTAATATTGAAAAATACATCACCGACACCGCGTTTAAAATGGGCTGGAAACCAGACATGTCCTATGTGACATGGACTGATAAAAAAGTTGCCATTATTGGCGCAGGGCCTGCGGGCCTGGGCTGTGCAGATATCTTAGTGCGTAATGGCGTAAAGCCTGTGGTATTTGACCGTCATCCTGAAATTGGTGGGCTGTTAACCTTTGGTATTCCTTCTTTTAAATTAGAAAAAGAAGTCATGCAAAAACGTCGCGAAATATTTACCGAAATGGGTGTTGAATTCAAGCTTAATGTCGAAGTAGGTAAAGACATTAGCATGGATGAAATACTTAATGAGTATGACGCTGTATTTTTGGGCGTGGGGACTTATCAGAGTATGCGAGCGGGGCTTGAGAACGAAGATGCACCGGGAGTACATGATGCCCTGCCATTTTTAATTGGTAACACTAATCGTGTTATGGGTTACGATGAGTCTAAACAAGCTTGCATTGATATGGCAAACCAAAAAGTAGTGGTACTAGGTGGTGGTGATACAGCAATGGACTGTGTGCGTACCTCTATTCGTCATAACGCGTTAAAAGTAACGTGTGCTTATCGTCGTGATGAAGAGAACATGCCTGGTTCAAAACGCGAAGTAAAAAATGCCAAAGAAGAGGGCGTCATTTTTACTTATAACGTTCAGCCTAAAGGGATTGTACTTGATGACAAAGGTGCTGTAGCCGGTGTTAAAATGGTAAAAACTCAGCTTGGCGAGGCAGATGAAAACGGCCGCCGTCGCGCCGAGGAAGTACCGGGTTCAGAGCATATTATTGAAGCCACACAAGTGATTATGGCATTTGGTTTTAAGCCACATAAAATGGATTGGTTAGAGCAGTACGACGTAGAAATTAACCACTGGGGTGGTATTAATGCACCCGAGCAAGGTGAATTTACACATCAAACCACTAATCCTAAAATATTTGCTGGTGGCGATATTGTTCGTGGTTCAGACTTAGTGGTCACCGCTATATTTGAGGGGCGTAACGCTGCAGAAGGCATTATGGATTATTTAAAAGTGTAAATAATGCTTTTGTTAGAATGGAGTCAAAAGCAAACCTTCTGGTTTGCTTTTTTTATTTCCTCAGTTTTACAAACAAAGGTAAATATTTATGGTTCCATAGCCGGTGTTTAAGGTCTATAAAAAGGGACCTAGGTTTTGACCTAGCTATTTACAATTATAAGATTTTACAAATAAAAAAGCCCGCAATACATAGATTGTGGGCTTTTTTTAAACGCGCTGTTAGTTAATCCATCGAGAAGTGATCTAGGCTCGGTTTCACTCTGGCTTGTCGGCGTTTCACACTTTTATAGCAAATAACGTTACAAACAAGCTGTAGGCCAATAACTAACCAACTTAGTGTTATTAAGCCACTAATAGCTGTGCTGCTAAAAACTAACATAACAGCAATAACAATATGTACAATTAATGCCACATTTAAAAAGCGATATAAGCTCTGCTTAAATTGTGTATGTTTAAACTTACTAAAAACAGCCAAAAGTATACTGACAATCAGTAGCAGCCAGTTAATTGCTAAGCCAAAATAAATGACCGTCGTTTGCATTAATGTATCCTCACCGTATCAAGGTAACGCACTGTAAAGCGATTCACTTTATCCGTGCGCTTTTATAAGCTCTTTTGCATTTGCTTTAGCTGTTTTGCTAATGTTATCACCACCCAGTAATCGAGCAATCTCATTTACTCGACCATCTTTATTCAATGCCAGCATATGCGTAAATGTTTCACCGTCTGCAATTTCTTTGGCAACAAAAAACTGCTGATGAGCGCTACTGGCCACTTGCGGTAAATGGGTCACACAAATTACTTGCGTAGACTTACCTAGTTGGCGCAGTAGTTTACCAACAGCAGCAGCTGTTGGGCCAGAAATACCAACATCCACTTCATCAAATATAAGCGTAGGGGTCGTGACTTTTTGCGCAATAATAACCTGAATAGCCAAACTAATGCGTGATAGCTCACCACCCGAGGCTACTTTTGCTAAAGGTTGCAATGGTTGCCCTGGGTTTGTTGATACTAAAAATGAAACATTATCAAAGCCTAAGCTATTTGGAGCGCGATCGTTTTGTGCAGTCAATGCTATTTCAAATACGCCATTTTCCATAGATAGATTAGCCATGCTTTCGCTGATCAATCCATTTAATGTATTCGCATATTGGTGGCGACTTGCACTTAATTGTTCACTGGCGTTTTGATAATCCTCAAGGGCATGTTCAATTTCACCTTCAAGTTGCTCAAGACGTGAGCTGTTATTACTTATCGACTCGAGCTCTTGTGCAATAGTTTGATGAAATCCAACAAGCTCTTGGGGTTTTATATGGTGTTTTCTGGCTAAGTCCATTGCACCACTGAGTCTGTTTTCTACTTCAGTTAATCGCTGAGGATCCAAGTCGGCTTGTTCAGTGTAATTACGTACTTCTCGGCTTGCTTCTTCAACTTGAACAGCGGCTTCTGATAATAATGTTGCCACACTGGCTAAGCTTTCATCATACTGTGCAAGTTCAGTAAATTGTTGGGCGCTGTGCTGTAAAATGGAACACGCATTTTGTTCATCATTTTCATATAAATGCTGCAACTCGCGCTGGCAGACTTGCAATATAGTTTGGCTATTGCTGAGTTTATAATGTTCAGCTTCTATTTGCTCAAATTCATCTGCCTGCAATGCAAATTCATCAAGCTCTGCGACTTGATACTCCAATAGTTGCTTTTGTGCGGCTTGTTGCTGCTGCTGTTGTTCTAGTTGCTTAAATTCTTTTTGTAAATCAGCATAACGTTTATAGCGTTGGTTTACAGCATTAACTAGATTTTGGTGCCCGGCGTAAGCATCCAGTAGCTGTAATTGATGCTCTGCTTTTAATAGATGCTGGTGTGCATGTTGACCATGAATAGAAATTAAATATTGGCCTAGCTCTTTTAGTTGTGCAGCGGTAACTGGGCTGCCATTAATGTAGCTTTTACTGCGACCATTTTTGCAAACAACTCGACGAAGTAAACATTCGTTGTCGTCGTTATTAAGCATGTTCTCTTCTAAAAAAGCATGAGCGAGTGGTAAATTGCTTAAATCAAATTGTGCACTTACCTCTGCTTTATCAGTTCCTGGACGCACAGCAGACGCTTCTGCTCGCTCTCCAAGACACAATGATAATGCATCAATGGCGATTGATTTACCTGCTCCCGTTTCACCGGTGATAGCGGTCATGCCCGAATGCCATTCTGTGCTTAAATTACTTACGATTGCAAAATTTTTAATTTCTAAACCAATTAACATACTGTTCATCCATCCAGTGAATTAACTGTTAATTTATACAGTGTTTTGGTTTTTTGCAAATTAAATTTCTATATTTTAAGCAAGGCTGGACTCAATTAATGTTTTTTTCTTCATCAATAGGGAGGTTTTCATCGTTAAGATCAATACTATCAACTGGTTGCGCTATGTCATCAGTTTTTAACTTTAAAATTAGCGTAGGAAGGACTTCTTGATAAAAGTTTTTATTATATAAAATACCTTGAGCTGGTAACTCTGCTATAAAATATTGAGTGGTATCGGAAAAAGCTTGGCTGTTATTATTTTTATAGGTTTTTATTAGTTCTTCGTTAAGTATATTAATAAGTAAATCGCATAGCGATTCTAGCTTGTTTAAATTTTCATCAGTGTGTGGCTGTACCACAAAAAAATTACTGACAACGGCTTGAATTCGAGGAAGGTGTTTAGCACTAATGACTTTTGCATCAAGTAACTCGTTAAGTTTTATTTTTAAACGTGAATGAGTACTTGCAACGCGCTCGTTAAACAGCTTTTTCTTTGCTTCAATAGTCTTTTTACGATTACTTTCAATGAGTAAGTAACTGCCAAGTAAAGTAATTAACAATAATAAAGCAAGAAATACCACATAATTCATTACTACTTTTTCCTGACGATATTTAAAATTTCTAGTCCAATATTTTGCGCTAAAGTTGCATGTTTGGCAATAAAATTAGTATAACCGGCTACCCCAGTTTAACTTCTTACGAAGCACATTATAATAAGAGTAATTTTTTGGGTGAATTAATCGTAATTTTCTATCTGCTTTGCGAATAACGACCTCATCACCGGGTAATACGGCAAGTACAACATGGCTGTCGCAACTTACCTGTAAGCTATCGGTATTTTCTAAACTAAGCTTCAAACGTACTTCGTTATCGGCATCTACCACTAAAGGGCGGCTTGATAAAGTATGCGGGAACATAGGAACCAATGACATGGCGTTGAGTTCTGGGGTTAAAATAGGGCCGCCGCCCGATAAAGAGTAGGCTGTTGACCCTGTTGGAGTGGATACAATCAAACCATCGGAACGTTGTGAAAATACAAAGTCATCGTTTATAAAGGCTTCAAACTCAATCATATGTGCTACTTTATCAGCATGGAGCACAGCTTCGTTTACGGCAGAATTAGCGCTTTTAAGTTCGTTATGTCGATACACTTCAACTTCTAATAGAAAACGTTTTTCTTCAATGTAATCGCCACTGAGTACTTGTTCTAAACTGCCCTCAAACCCTTCTGGATTCAAATCAGTTAAAAAGCCTAAATTACCTCTATTTACACCAATTACGGCTATATCAAAGCGAGCAAGCACCCGTGCAGCACCCAGCATGTTGCCATCACCTCCAACCACAATCGCCAAGTCGGCACGCTCGCCTAAATCAACGAGCTTTACGAGTTTGTCGCTTGGTACATCGCTAAGTTGACTCCCTGTACGTTTTTCAACAATCACCTCAAAGCCTAAAGCTAATAAAAACGTATGTAATCGTTGTAAAGTAGCGGCAGCATTAGGGTGATTTTGCTTACCAATTAAGCCGATAGTATTAAAGGGAGAATCCATAATAAATACACTGAAAGTTCTAATATTTGTAGAGTAACCTAAAACAGAAGTGTTTGAAAACATGGATTTTAGTAATACCCAGCGGATTTAATTAATTCACTGTAAAATTTAGATTTATTGTATTTTTTTTACTTGAAATAATAATACCTAGCCCCGATATAACAGTCATGTATAAAGATGTAGATAACATGAAACTAAATCCACGAGATCAGCAAATATTTGCCGCTGTTATGAGTATGTACTGTAACGGCGATGGTTTACCTGTGCCGTCAACAAAAATTGCAAAACAAAAAGGTATGGCGGTATGCTCTGCCACTGTGCGTAACGCGATGGCGCGCCTTGAAAAAATAGGCTTGTTGTATTCACCACACACATCGGCTGGTCGAGTACCAACCAATGATGGGTTTGACTATTGGTTTGATGAGTTTTTTACTTTGGGTGCTATTGCTAATTATTGGCAGCCTGAACAGGCTGAGCTAGTCGAATTGGCCCATGGCTTGAGTCAACGTTACCAAGTGTGTTGTTGTGTGGGGCTACCGCAGGTTAGAGCACAGCAGGTATTTAGAGTAGAAGTGCTCGACTTTGATGCAAACAACTGGCTTATCTTACTTTTAGACAGAGCAGGGCAAAGCCATAATATTTGCATTAACAAGCCTGATGATCCTAGTGACGGCCAGCGCTACGAGTTTGCCACTTGGCTTAACACTGTATTTAGCCAGCAAACGCTCATTGAAGGGCTATACAGAATGCAGGCCATGGCAAATACGGCACCGCGTAATTGTCATGACTCTTTAACTCAATGGACGCGTGAACTAAGCCAAAAATTAGGCTCAGATAACAGTATCGTGGTGGGCGAAAACTACCTTTATAAAAAAATAGATTGTGAACAAAGTCTTAATATTGGTGTTTCATTTTTAAATTTTGTGGAAGATAAGCTTGCATTTAAAAATGGGGTCTCAATTCTCAGTGCTGAAAACTTACCTTTTAGCACCTGTGATGATCTCATTGTGATCACTGTGCCGTACTTCCAAAATCAGGAATATCAAAGTCGTTTTTGTGTTATTTGTCCGAAATCAGCGCAATTAGAGAAAATAATCCAAGAATTTAAATTATTAGAGCCATCGGGCTCTTGAATCTTTTTATTCAATCCCCATAATTACCGCAGTTGTAAAGAATTGGAGCGTATATTTTATGTCTGAGCAGACACAAAACCCAGAGCAAGAAGTAGAATTGAACGAAGAAGTGGCGCAAATGGAAGCCGACGTTGAGGCTGCAGTAGAAGCAGCAGAACAACACGCCGAGCAAGAGCAAAGCCCTGAAGCAGAAATTGCAATGCTATATGCTGAGTTAGAAGCGGCAAAACAAACTATTGCAGATCAGAAAGATAGCGTCGTTCGCGCTGCTGCTGACGTTGACAATATGCGTCGTCGTGCTGCACAAGATGTTGAGAAAGCACACAAATTTGCACTTGAAAAATTTGCTAACGAATTACTTCCTGTTATAGACAACTTAGAGCGTGCTATTGAGTTCTCTGATAAAGAAAATGAAACGCTTAAGCCTTTGTTAGAAGGTATTGATATGACAGTAAAAAGCTTTAACGATGCAGTGGCTAAATTTGGCGTTGAAATTGTAAACCCACAAGGTGAGCAGTTTAACCCAGATTTTCATCAAGCAATGTCGATTCAGCCAAGTAATGATGTGACGCCTAATACTGTGTTAGCAGTAATGCAAAAAGGTTACACATTAAACGGTCGTTTATTACGTCCTGCAATGGTTATGGTATCTAAAGCAGCTGATGCTTAACTAAGTATACAATTAAAAAATGCCTCATTATGAGGCATTTTTTTTGTCTTTAAAATAATGAACTAACTGCACTAGAATAGTGAGTACAACTGCGCTGAACATTAAACTTGAAAATGGAACTGCGCTTTGTGCATGCATTACCGCTAATATAGGGCCTACTAATGCGCCACTACCAAAACGTAAGGTGCCAATAACCGCGGTTGCAGTCCCTGTATTTTGCTCAAATTTCATCAAAATCAACGAATCTGCGTTACTTGCTATTATACCTAGGCTCATCATCAACGGAGCAATAGCCGCAACAATAAAGTAAAGTGATAAGTTTAATACGCTAAAGCTAAGTAATGCTGCGCCAGAGATAAAGCCACACATTAAGCCATAATAAAGCATTTTGCGTGAGCCAATACGTGGCACTACGCGAGTATTTAAAAAATTACCAAACATCAACGCCATTACATTAAAAGCGAATAACAGGCCAAACAATCGTTCTGATACTTTAAATAGGTCGAGGTAAATAAAAGGGACGGACGTTAAAAAGCAAAAAAAGCCAAACGACACAAGCATCGAGCTTAAAATATCGGCGCGGGCGTGCGTATTACTTAAAACCACTTTATAACTTGAGAAGAATAATGCTAATCCTTTTCGCTCATTTTTAAATATTGGAATATCGATTAAGTAACGTTGCACAAAGAGTAAAATAACAAAGCTATAGCTCGCTAAAACAATAAAAATAGTCGACCATACCGAAAAGCCTAAAATAACCGAGCCGATAGAGGGGGCAAGTAAAGGCGCTATCATCATAATCATAGACACGTAAGACATACCTTTAGCAGTATTTTTTTGATATATATGCCTAATGATCCCTGGGACGACAACCGTAGCGGCCGCGCCTGTAAATGCCTGTACAGCTCTTAACCCCCAAAAAGCATGCACTTCAGTGGTAAATGCTAACGCCAGTGAACTTAAGCCAAATAAACTGAGACCTATCCGTGCCAGTTTACGCCTGCCAATTTGATCCGCTATAGGACCAAAAAACAACATGCCCAATGCATAACCCGCTAAGTATATACTCAACGATATTTGAACATTTGGCATGCTGGTATTGAGATCATTGGCAATCACCAGCATCGCCGGTAAATACATATCAATGGCTAAAGGCGTGATCGCGACAATACTGGCTAATAAAGGCAATAAAATACGGGTATTAAAAGAAGAAGCCGAAGCACTCATTTAAAAACTCAAAACAACGAATATAGGCCCAGCATTATAGCAGGGCAGTAGCCTTGGATAAACTTAGTTTGCCTGCTAACTTAATTGTTTAATCGCAAAAAGCAAAGATTTTAAAATAACACCGCGTTTGGTATTCTATACTTAGTAACAAACTTTTTTAGGGTAACACAATGAAAAAATTGGTTTTGGTAGTTCTAGCCAGTGCAGTATTAGCAGGTTGTAAAACATCACCAACTGGGCGCACGCAAATTGCGCTTTACTCAGATCAGCAAATGACTCAAATGGGCACTGCCAGTTTTGCAGAGATGAAAAAAACGCAGCCGATAAATAAAGACCCAAAAGTAAACAGTTACGTCAATTGCATTGCTGAAAAAGTCGTGGCCGTGCTTCCTACAGAATATGCATCTCAAAATTGGGAAGTGGTGGTATTTGAAGATGAATCTGCAAACGCCTTTGCATTGCCTGGCGGTTATATTGGTGTACATACGGGGCTCTTAAAAATAGCCACAAATCAAGATCAGGTTGCCACTGTTTTAGGCCATGAAGTTGGACACGTGATTGCTGAGCATTCAAATGAACGGGTCTCACAAAGTTCTATTTTACAAACGGGAATGCAGCTGGGCAATGCGGCGCTTGAAATAGGTAACGTGCAATACCGTAATGAAATTATGCAAGGCCTTGGTTTAGGTGCTCAATATGGTGTGGTTTTACCCTTTAGTCGTTCACACGAGTCAGAGGCGGATACAATTGGTTTAGATCTTATGGCGCAAGCAGGGTTTAATCCCAAAGAGTCTGTGACGCTTTGGCAAAATATGAGCCAAGCGGGCAGTGGGGCTACGCCAGAGTTCTTATCAACTCACCCAGCACCGACCAGCCGTATTAGCAATTTGCAGTCACAAATGAGTAAAGCGCTTAGTGAGCAAAAAGCAGCTAAGGCAAAAGGTAAAAACCCGCAGTGTAAGTTGTAATTTAAATAGTCATTATACAATTAAAAAAGCCTGTAGATATAAACTGACAGGCTTTTCAATTATCATGTTACTAGAACCTAGAACCTAGAACCTAGAACCTAGAACCTAGAACCTAGAAAGTCCACTCTAAGTGAACTTGTGGTACTGATTCGCTAACATCAGTACCAAATTTATTGTGCCAGTATTGCCATTCCATACCTAACAGTAAGGTATTTTCTTTCATTTCTAGCGCATGTCCCATATCCCATACAATAATAGGTTGGGCTAAAAACCAAGCACGCACATCGTTACCAAACTCATCTTTTCGTTCAGCAATGTACTCTGCATGGCCTTTTACGTTAAACTTTTGCGAGCCAATCATGAACGGGTAATCAAAGGCTACATCAAACATCCAGCTGTTAGTTTCAATGGGGGCACCACCTTTTGCAACGCCTTCGCTATCATCAATGTATGCACTGATAAGGGTTGAAAAGAAATTAAAACCAGGCACATCCCAGCTTAATTTTACGCCTGGTAAATATTTAACTACTTTGGCATCGCCAGCAGCATTAATACCCATGGTTAGACCAACATCAACGAGCGCCCCTGACGCTACTTTTTCGTCCATTACAGCAGATAAGCTAATGGTAGAGTAACCTTCAAAATAAAAGTCTTGATCTTGAAAGCCATCATCGTTGCTGTCGGTACTGTAATCAATAAAGAAAAAGTTATCGCCATAATCATGCCCAGAAGCATGTTCAATTGAGTACACCGTGGTATTAGATTTTTGTTCAGTAAATGGGTTTTTGTGGTTGCCGTTGTTAATATGAAGCGCCGTATTGCTCCAATTAGCAGCGGTAGCTGTTGAACTTAAGGCACACACACTTAGTGCAACGAGAGGAAGTAAGTTTTTAATTTTCATAACCATATTTTATGTGACACGCTGAATATCACATTATAGCAAACACGGTTAATTTGTTAATTATTTATTGAGATAAACAGTGCATTAGCACGCAGCTAATACACTGTTTAAACAAGCTTTAAGCTTTATTACGACGTAAGCAAATCACCGCAATCGCGGTAAAAGCTAAAATAAAGCAGTAGTAAGATGAGGTTGAAACATCCCATGGGCTAATTTTAAATGTAGCACCGAGTAATAATGCTTGCGCGCCATAAGGCAAAGACCCTTGGGTTACACAAGCAAAAATATCTAATAAACTGGCAGAGCGCTTACCACTAATTTCGCCATCATCAGCCAGTTTTTTAGCAATAGGGCCTGTCACAATAATAGACACAGTATTATTGGCAATACACATATTACTGGTGACAACTAACGCCGCGATCCCTAACTGATCAGCTACTTTACGGTGCCATTTGGCAATGACTTTAGTAATAGCTTGAATCTTTTGAGCGATGTAGTCGAGGCCGCCATTAATACGAATAAACTCAGAGAGGCCACCAATAAACATAGACAGTAAAAATATTTCCTGCATTTCACTAAAGCCTTTGTAAATATCTTTTACAAAGCTTGCACCTTCATAGCTGCCAGTAAAGCCCATTAATGCGGCAAACACAATACCGCTTAACAGCACGACAAACACATTAAAGCCCATTACCGCCAAGACTAAAATAAAGGCATACGGAAGTACTAATAAAATATCGTAGTCTTTGGTATCAACTACTTGTGCTGCAGGCGTTAAAAATAATAGCAATGCAATAGTGAGTATGGCGGCCGGAACTGCAATTTTAAGGTTTTCTCTAAACTTATCTTTCATTTCACAGCCTTGCGTACGCGTAGCAGCAATCGTGGTGTCAGAAATTATTGATAAGTTATCACCAAACATAGCACCAGATACAATGGTACCGGCCATTAAAGCAGGATCAATCCCTGTTTTAATAGATACAGCATAGGCAATTGGGCCAATAGCACCAATAGTTCCCATTGATGTGCCCATAGCAGTAGAAATAACCGCCGCTATCAAAAACAAACCAGGTAGTAGTAACGAAGGGGGAATAAGTGAAAGTCCGGCATTAACAACCGCATCCACACCGCCGGTAGCACCAGCAACCGCCGAAAAAGCACCCGCTAGTAAGTAAATAAGACACATGGTAATAATATTGTTATTACCTACGCCCTTTATAAAGGTTTCTACGCTTTGGTTGATGCTGGTTTTATTTAAAATAAAGGCTAAAACAATCGCGGGTAAAATAGCGACTGGTGCTGGGAGTTGATAAAACGCGTAATCAACCCCTTGAGATTGTAAATATATGCCTGAGCCTAAAAAAATAGCAACAAAGGTGAGTAGGGGAAGCAAAGAAAATCTTGCTTTATTTTTATCAAATGATGGCTGCATCATAATCCTCGTTAATTATTCATAGCAATCGAAGTCGATTGATATATTAAACAGCCAAAGCATCCCTCTTTTAGCTGAATTTAGTAGATCACTCTTTAATTGAAAAGTAGATGACCACAGCGCCCGCAAGCCAAAGACCAAATCGACGCGAAAGAGAAGTTTAAATGTATAGATGGCTAAAGTAAACTGGTATTGTTATTATTATTTAATTAAGGGCTTACCTGACTATTGCACGACTTTTAGATAATATCTACCGGTGTGCGATTATATGCGGCTAATAATTGCTCAAAGCAAGTTTAGGTCGGCAAATTAGTCAGGGTACGCAACAACAGATCCAACTAAATCAGATTAAGGCAATAACAATGAATCGAATAGGTGTTTTTGGTGCTAACGGCAGAATGGGCTTAGCCCTATTAGAAGCCGCGACAATTAAAGAGCAAACACAACTTGGTGGTGCGTATGTTCGCAGCAGCTCATCGTTATTGGGTATTAATGTAAATCAAGTAAACAGTGCAGCCGACAAAGCCATTAGCTTTAGCGACGAGAGCAAGGTTGCTGATGTTGATGTGCTTATAGACTTTACTTTGCCTGAAGGCATGAGAAATCATTTAAAAACAGCCGTTGAGCAAAAAACACCTATGGTAATTGGCATCACCGGCTTAACTCATGACGATATGGCGCTATTAACGGATGCCGCTAAACATATTCCGATTGTATTTGCGCGTAATTATAGCGTGGGCGTAAATTTACTGCTTAACTTAGTGCAAACGGCAGCGACAAAACTAGGCGATGATTTAGATATAGAAATTTTTGAAGCACATCATCGTCATAAAATTGATGCGCCATCGGGCACCGCACTTGCCATTGGCGAATCGATTGCTCAGGCAAAAGGGTGGGATCATGATGAGGTTGCCGTTTATGATCGCAACAATATAGAGCAGGCCAAATCACAAAATGAAATTGGTTATTCGGTGCTAAGAGGCGGTGATATAGTAGGTGAACACACGGCCTACTTCGCTACAATGGGCGAAAGACTTGAATTAACCCATAAAGCAAGTTCGCGAATGACCTTCGCCCTAGGTGCTATAAGAGCTGCGCAGTGGTTGAAAAATAAACCAGCAGGACTTTATGATATGCAAGATGTGCTAGATTTAAAGTAGTTAAGTTCCTTTTTTAACGCTTTGAGGTGGTTTTTTGTTATAACCACTTATTTATTGCAATTTACTAATTAGCGTTAGACCTAAAAGCCAACTTCATGTAGAATACAGCCAATTTGCCAAAAATTACTAAATGCGTGTTTCCAATTATACTCATGTGGTTAGCAAAACCGGGGTTTGTGTGGGAATGAAAAGAGTTTTAGGCAAGAAAAATGAATGAAGGTTTAGTGGTTTACATCGGCATCATTTAAGACTGCGTAAAACAATTTAAGCTCACAGAAATCAGGTTTTGACCAATTATCTGAGTATTGGCGGGGTGTTAAGCAATTTGCTTACTCCCGTTTTTTACTGTTAGGAGGTTTAACTTGACTAAATCCGCTCTGTTAGTCCTAGAAGACGGCACAGTGTTTCGCGGTACTGCAATCGGCGCTGACGGCATGTCAGTCGGTGAAGTAGTATTCAATACGTCTATGACTGGTTATCAAGAAATTTTGACTGATCCATCGTACGCGGAACAAATCGTAACTTTGACGTACCCACATATCGGTAATACGGGTACCAACAGCGAAGACGAAGAAGCGAGTCATATTTGGGCTAAAGGCCTAGTGATCCGTGATTTGCCACTGCTAGCGAGTAATTTTCGTAACGAGCAATCGTTAGATGATTACTTAAAAGAACGTAATATTTTAGGTATTGCGGACATCGACACCAGAAAACTAACCCGTATTTTGCGTGATAAAGGCGCACAAAATGGCTGTATTGTTGCCGGTGACGAACTAGACGAGAAAAAAGCGCTTGAAGCTGCGCAAGCCTTCCCAGGCTTAAAAGGCATGGATTTAGCAAAAGTTGTCTCAACCAAGGAAAATTTCCAGTGGCGCGAATCAAGCTGGACATTAGGTGAAGGGTTTAAAACCTTACACGCTGATGATGAAAAGTTTCATGTTGTTGCCTACGACTTCGGTGTTAAACGTAATATTTTACGTATGCTTGTAGATCGTGGTTGTAAACTAACGGTTGTACCCGCACAAACCTCTGCCGCTGACGTACTAGCCTTAAACCCAGATGGTATTTTCTTATCAAATGGCCCTGGCGATCCTGAGCCATGTACTTATGCCATTGATGCAATTAAAACCTTTTTAGAAACCGACACGCCAATTTTTGGTATTTGTTTAGGGCATCAACTACTAGCGCTTGCCTCAGGTGCTAAAACAGTAAAAATGAAGTTTGGCCACCATGGTGGTAACCACCCAGTTAAAGATCTTGACCGTGATGTTGTAATGATCACTGCACAAAACCATGGTTTTGCTGCAGATGAAGCCACATTACCAGATAACTTACGTGCAACGCATAAATCGTTATTTGATGGCACATTGCAAGGTATTCATCGTACAGATAAACCAGCGTTTAGCTTCCAGGGTCACCCTGAAGCAAGCCCAGGCCCGCACGATGCAGCCCCATTATTTGACCACTTCATCGATTTGATGCAAGCGCGTAACCACTAATTTAACCGGAGTAATAATGCCAAAACGTACCGACATAAAAAGCATTCTTATCTTAGGCGCAGGCCCAATTGTAATTGGTCAAGCTTGTGAATTTGACTACTCTGGTGCTCAAGCGTGTAAAGCACTAAGAGAAGAAGGCTATCGAGTTATACTCGTTAACTCAAACCCAGCCACTATCATGACTGATCCAGAAATGGCCGATGCAACATACATCGAACCAATTCACTGGGAAGTGGTAGAAAAAATCATTGAAAAAGAAAAGCCAGATGCTGTCCTGCCTACAATGGGTGGCCAAACAGCATTAAACTGTGCGCTTGATTTAGACAAGCATGGTGTATTGGCTAAGCATGGCGTTGAGCTTATTGGCGCAACAGCCGATGCAATCGATAAAGCAGAAAACCGTGAGCGCTTTGATGTTGCTATGCGTAATATCGGCCTTGAATGTCCACGTGCTGAAATTGCCCATTCAATGGATGAAGCTCGCGATACTATGAGCCGTATCGGCTTACCGTGTATTATTCGTCCTTCTTTCACAATGGGCGGCACCGGTGGCGGTGTGGCTTACAACATGGAAGAGTTTGAAGAAATCTGTGAGCGCGGTTTAGACCTTTCACCAACCAGCGAGTTATTAATTGATGAGTCGTTAATTGGTTGGAAAGAATACGAAATGGAAGTTGTTCGTGACAAAAAAGACAACTGCATCATCGTTTGTTCTATTGAAAACTTTGACCCAATGGGTGTGCACACAGGTGACTCAATCACGGTTGCACCAGCACAAACATTAACCGACAAAGAATACCAAATCATGCGTAATGCCTCTATGGCCGTATTGCGTGAAATTGGTGTTGAAACTGGCGGTTCAAACGTACAATTTGGTGTAAATCCAGTTGATGGCCGTATGGTTATCATTGAAATGAACCCACGTGTATCACGTTCATCGGCACTGGCGTCTAAAGCAACGGGTTTCCCTATTGCTAAAATCGCCGCTAAGTTAGCGGTAGGCTACACGTTAGATGAGCTTCAAAACGATATCACTGGTGGTAAAACCCCAGCATCGTTTGAACCGTCAATCGATTACGTGGTAACAAAAATTCCTCGCTTTAACTTTGAAAAATTTGCCGGTGCAAACGACCGTTTAACAACGCAAATGAAATCAGTGGGCGAAGTAATGGCGATTGGTCGTAACCAACAAGAGTCATTACAAAAAGCATTACGTGGTTTAGAAGTAGGCGCAACAGGCTTTAACCCAATTGTGGCACTTGATGACCCTAAAGCAAAAGAAAAAATCATTCGTGAATTACGTGAGCCAGGTGCAGAGCGTATTTGGTACATTGCCGATGCAATGCGCCATGGTATGAGTGTTGACGATGTGTTCGAACTGACTAAGATTGACCCTTGGTACTTAGTACAAATTGAAGATATCTTAAAAGACGAAGCTAAAATTTCAGAAGTCGGTATGGCCGGCTTAAATGCAGACTTCTTGCGTAAACTTAAACGCAAAGGGTTTGCCGATCCGCGTATTGCAGAAATTGCCGGTGTGTCAGAAGCTGAAATCCGTAAAAAGCGTCATCAACTCAATATTGTGCCTGTGTACAAGCGCGTTGATACGTGCGCTGCCGAATTTAGCTCAGACACGGCTTACATGTACTCATCTTACGATGAAGAGTGTGAAGCTAACGCATCTGACCGTGATAAAATCATGGTGATTGGTGGCGGTCCTAACCGTATCGGCCAAGGTATTGAATTTGACTACTGTTGTGTTCATGCTGCGCTTGCGCTTCGTGAAGACGGTTACGAAACTATTATGGTTAATTGTAACCCTGAAACGGTATCTACCGATTACGATACGTCAGACCGTTTATACTTCGAACCAATTACACTTGAAGACGTACTAGAAATTGTACGTGTTGAAAAGCCAAAAGGCGTTATCGTACAGTACGGTGGTCAAACGCCACTTAAACTTGCGCGTGAGCTTGAAGCGAACGGCGTGCCAGTAATTGGTACTTCGCCAGATGCGATTGACCGTGCAGAAGACCGTGAACGCTTCCAACAACTTGTTGAGCGTTTGGATTTACTGCAACCAGAAAATGCGACGGTTACCTCTACTGAAGAAGCACTACTTAAATCAGCTGAGATTGGTTTCCCACTGGTAGTACGTCCTTCGTACGTATTAGGTGGTCGTGCGATGGAAATTGTATACGATGAGCAAGACTTACGTCGTTATATGACCGAAGCTGTATCTGCATCAAATGAAGCACCCGTGTTACTTGACCGTTTCTTAGATAACGCAATCGAAGTTGACGTTGATGCTATCTGTGATGGCGAGCAAGTCATCATCGGCGGCATCATGGAGCATATTGAACAAGCAGGCGTTCACTCTGGTGACTCAGCGTGTTCATTACCAGCTCACTCGCTAACGCAAGAAGTACAAGATGTAATGCGTAAGCAAGTAACTGATATGGCCCTTGAGCTTGGCGTAGTTGGTTTGATGAATACACAGTTTGCGGTTAAAGATGGCAAAGTGTATTTAATCGAAGTAAATCCACGTGCAGCACGTACAGTTCCATTTGTATCTAAAGCGACGGGTGTAGCACTTGCAAAAGTTGCGGCACGTTGTATGGCAGGTCAATCTTTAGCAAGCCAAGGCATTACTAAAGAAGTGATTCCACCGTACTACAGCGTAAAAGAAGTGGTATTGCCATTTGCTAAGTTCCAAGGTGTGGATCCTATCCGTGGCCCAGAAATGCGCTCTACGGGTGAAGTAATGGGTGTTGGTGATACTTTCGCCGAAGCGTTCGCAAAAGCACAATTAGGTGCAAGCAACACTTTACCACGTGGTGGTCGCGCGTTACTATCTGTACGTAATAGCGATAAGCCACGTATTGTAGAACTAGCTAAAACCATGACAGGCCTTGGTTTTGAGCTAGATGCAACAGGTGGAACAGCTGCTGCACTTGAAGATGCTGGAATTACGGTTCGCCGTGTAAATAAAGTATATGAAGGTCGTCCGCACATTCTTGATAGAATCAAAAATGGCGAGTATAGCTATATCGTTAATACCACCGAAGGTCGCCAAGCGATTGAAGATTCGAAGGTGTTACGTCGTGGTGCATTGCAGCACAAAACCAATTATACTACGACATTGAATGCGGCATTTGCTAACTGTACTGCTAACCAAGCAGATGACCGCAGTAAAGTGACGTCTGTTCAAGAACTACACCTGCGATTGAACTAAGGAAATGTGCCAAGGCCGTAACTACGGCCTTGGGATTAAGTGAGAAAAGTATGCAATCAATTCCAATGACAGTTCGTGGCGCAAAATTATTGCGCGATGAACTTAACGAATTAAAAACTGTTACCCGTCCAAAAATTGTATCTGATATTGCTGATGCACGTGAACACGGCGACTTAAAAGAAAATGCTGAGTATCACGCTGCGCGTGAGCAACAGGGTTTTTGTGAAGGCCGTATTCAAGAAATTGAAGCAAAACTTTCAAACATGCAGATGATTGACGTAACAAAGATGCCTAATACAGGTAAAGTGATTTTTGGTACTACAGTAACCATCGTTAATGTTGAAACCGACGCTGAAGTTAAATATCAGATTGTTGGCGATGATGAAGCAGATATTAAAAGTAATTTAATCTCTGTTAATTCACCAATTGCTCGCGGCTTAATTGGTAAACAAGCGGATGACGCTGTGATTATCAAAACGCCAAAAGGTGATGTAGAGTACGAAATCATTGAGGTTGAGTATATTTAATTAGTTAACTCACTTTAGCGTTTTATAAAAACCAGTGCTTAGCAACAAGCACTGGTTTTTTTATGCTTGGTTTTTATATTTGATTTATATACCGGTCAATTATTATTCATTGTTTGTAAATGTAGGCTATGTTGTTATGGTAGTAACCTATTCTTCAATAAGGAAATAATATGGCAAATATACTGTATCCAGCACCTTTAAAAATGGGATCTAAAATCGCCGTGTGTTCTTTATCAGCGGGGATCAAATCAAAATATCACCCACGGTTAGACATCGTCATTAACGGCTTAAAACAAAGAGGTTATGAGGTTGTTGAGGGGGAGTTTTTACGTCAAAACGAACCGCGAACTCAGCTAACAGCCAAGCAGCATGCCAAGCAACTAATGGACTTTTTATTAGATGATGAAATAGATGCGATTATGCCGCCAATGGGCGGAGAGCTGGCAATGGAAATATTGCCGTTACTTGATTTTGGCGCAATTAAAAATGCCAAACCTAAATGGTTGGTGGGTTATTCAGATGTCAGCACGATTGCCTGTGCACTGACAGCAAAATGTAATTGGGCAACACTGCATAGCGCCAATTTAATTCAGTTACACCCCGATGAAAAAGATCCGTATTGTTTACAAATTTTTGAAAGTCTAAGCTATGAGGCTAATAGTGAGTTTGAGCAAGCCCCCTCTGTTTATCACCAGCATAGTAAACCTGATTATGCACATAACCCAAACGCATTATTTGATCACAGCGTGCCCACCCAATGGCAATGTTTAAATTACACCGATAAACGCAGTATCGAAATGTCAGGGCGATTGTTTGGTGGATGTCTTGATACGGTTGGACTGTTGCTCGATTCGCCTTTTTTGGCACTGCATGAGTTTAAAAAGCACAGTGCCTCGCAAGGTATTGTGCTTTATTTAGAAAGCGCAGAGCTCACGCCTGCGACGGTTGCACGGTTTTTATTGTCACTCAAATTAGCCGGTATGTTTGATGATATAAACGGGGTGATTATTGGCCGCCATGTAACCTTACAGGGGCAAGATCTGGGGTTTGATTATCGCCAAGGCTTAAATGCCGCTTTTGGCGGGTGTTTATTTCCGGTGATCATTGATGCCGATATTGGTCACATCCCTCCTAATTTAAATTTAATCAATGGAGCTTTATGTACTGTTACCGCAGATGTTGATCAAGGCAAAGTTATTAGTGCGTCTGTGGTCACAAAACTAGCCTAATAAAGTAAGCTGCTCACTAACATTTTATAGTGAGCAGCTTTGACTTATAAAACCTGAATTACTTGTTCTTTGCTTAAACGTGATTTTGGCAGCTTAGCATTGTAGTCTTCTTCTGCATCATGATAACCCAGCGCAAGTGCTACATCACACACATAGCCGTCTAATTCGCTTGCAAACTCTTCACCAATCAGCTGTGCATCAACGCCTTCCATCGGCGTGGTATCAATCCCCAAGCGCGCTGCTGCATGCATAGTATTGCCTAAAGCAATGTAGGTTTGTGCTTTGGTCCAGGCGGCATTATTACCTTGCTCATCGGTATTTAAATCAACAAACGCAAAAGCGCCAAAAGCTTGCTCGCGGTTTTCTTTTTGAGTTCTGCCATTCTTTATATCGGCATCAATTACGTGTCCGTAATCTTCACGAGTATATTGCGGATTATGAGCAAATAAAATAATGTGCGACGCCGCTTTAATGTGTGGCTGATTAAATTGAAACTTATTAGCAAAGGTAGTGTGCATACGCTCTTTTGCAGCGTCTGATTCAATCACTACAAATTTCCAAGGCTGCGAATTGATTGACGAAGGAGAAAGACGCATCGCGTCATACAATACCGCTAAATCGTCTTGAGAAATGTGCTTTGTCGCGTCGTAACGTTTAGCAGTATGGCGGCTTTCAAGGTCGCGAATAATAGGGTGAGTCATAGTCTCTCCATAATAAAAAGGGCTAATAAACAGTGTTCACTGAGTGTATTAGCAACATAATACAATTTGCTTTATTTAAAATAAACAGCATAATTATTGAATTATTATCAAATAAAAATAGATAATATGCAGATTGATGACTTAAAACTGATTTTAAAAGTAGCAGAGTGTCGAAGTATTACTTTAGCTGCTGCTAAGTTAGATATGCGCACAGCAACCGCCAGTGCGGCTATTAAGCGCGTAGAATCAGCCCTTGGCTGCGAATTATTTATTAGAACAACTCGCCATTTGCGTTTATCCAGTGCAGGGGAGCGATACATACCCCAATGCGAACAAGCGCTGGCTGTACTTGAAACGGCAAGGCAAAACCTCAAAGGAGAACATGATGCTATTGAGGGAGAATTGCGGGTGGCTACTTCATCTGATTTAGGGCGCAACCTAGTGATCCCCTGGATTGATGACATTATGGATAGGTACCCAAGTGTGAGCTTGCGTACACACATTAGCGATAGCAATATCGATTTTTTTCGTGATTCGGTTGATATTGCACTGCGTTATGGCTCCCCAAGTGATAGCAGTGTTTATGGATTTAAAATTTGCAACGTACCGCGACTACTCTGTGCTACACCTACCTATTTAGCTAAATATGGTGAGCCAGAGCACCCTGATGATTTAGCGCAGCATCAAGGGTTATTTTATCAGCTGCAAGATATTATCAATAATGTATGGGAGTTTACCGATGGCCAAAAAAAATACAAAGTAAAAATGCAGGGCAGACGTGCCTCAAACGATGGCGATTTAGTAAGGCGCTGGTGTTTAGCAGGCAAAGGTTTAGCGGTTAAATCGGCGTTAGATATTGCTGATGACTTATTAAATAAACGCGTTGTTACTGTGATGCCAAACTATCAGCACACCCAAGGGGAGCTGTGGCTTATTTGCCCAAGCAGACAATCGATTACTCCCGCTGTACGACTACTACGCGATGTGTGCAGAGAAAAAACCGCTCACTTATTGAACCAGCTAGTAAAGCAGGGAATTGTTGATAAACGTGTATTAATTAACGAGTAACAAATACACACTTAGTAATGTTAACTTAAGTGGTTATTAAAAAATGCTAATGTACGCTGCCATGCAAGTTCGGCATTTTTTTCATCGTAGCGGCCAGTTGAATCGTTATGAAAACCATGATTCGCGCCTTCGTACATGTGCATAGTGTAATCAACATTGTGTGATTTTAAGCTTTGCTCATACTCAGGCCATGTAGCGTTAACCCGTTTATCAAGTTCACCTAATTGAATCATTAACGGCGCTTTTATATTTTTGTGTAAGCTTTCACTTGCAGGTGTACCATAAAAGGGCACGCCCGCAGTTAATAAATTACTGTCTACGGCAGCTAAATAGTTAACAATATAGCCACCAAAACAAAAACCAACGGCACCTAATTTACCATTACTATTTGGATGCGCCTTCAAAAAATGCGCGGCGGCAACAAAATCATTTTGTATTTTAACGCGATCCATCGTGCGTTGCATGGCTCGACCTTCATCGTCGTTGCCTGGATAGCCACCTAGTGGGTATAACGCATCAGGTGCAAAAGCAATAAACCCGGCTTTAGCTAGTCGCCTTGTAACATCTTTTACATATGGATTTAAGCCGCGATTCTCGTGTACTACTAATACAACAGGTAGTTTGCCTTGTGTATTTGTTGGAATCACTAAGTAGCCTTTGCCTGAACCATGGCCATTAGGCGAATCAAATTTTTGGTAAGTGGCTTTTATGTCATCGTCATTAAATGAGACTTGCTCGGCTTGTGCGTAATTAGGTAATAATGCACCTGTAAGCACCGTCATTGAAAAGCCCAATGCGGCTAAGCCACCAAGCTTTTTCATAAACGTGTGTCTATCAATTAAACCGTGAGCGTATTCGTCATACCAATCAAATGCTTCTTGAGGAATGTGTTCGGACTGAGGGGAATTCATAGTTGTGCCTTATTTATTATGATTATTAAATACCATAACGTAAAAGGCATAAAAAACGAGCAGTTTAATGTATAAATAAAAAGCTCGGCATAATAATACCGAGCTTTTTGGTTGGGATTTTACTTAATTTAGTGATTTATCGTTGCTGGTTGGCCATCGACTAGGGCATCTTTACCGCGCCATTTGCGGATCAGGCGTTTTGCATCTTCAAGCGCAACATATTGACACGGTATAAGAATAAGCGTTATTACCGTGGCAAACAGCACACCAAAAGCGAGCGATACCGCCATCGGTATTACAATTTTTGCTTGTAAGCTGGTTTCCATAATAATCGGCATGACCCCAATAAAGGTGGTGATTGAAGTTAGTAATATGGCTCTAAAGCGACGTGCACCGGCTTGCATTACCGCTTGTTTTATTGCCACACCTTCAGCACGCGCTTTGTTTACAAAATCTACCATCACGAGTGAGTCATTAACCACCACACCGGCTACCGCAATAATGCCAAACATCGATAAGCTGCTCATGGTCATACCTAGTACCATGTGGCCAAACATGGCACCAACCACACCAAATGGAATGACCGACATAATAATTAATGGTTGCGAGTAAGAGCGCAGAGGAATGGCCAATAATGCAAAAATTATGATCATCGATAGCGCAAAGTCACGTAATTGCTCATCAGCGCTATCCATTTCCTCTTGAATACGACCAGCCACATTACTTTGCACCCCTGGATAGTTTTTAAGTAATGAAGGTAAGTACTCATCACGAATTTGTTGTGCAATCGCAAATGGCTCTACTTGGTCAGTATTTACCGCAGCCCATACGTTTACTGTGCGTTTTGAATTTTCACGGCGAATACGATTAACCCCATCAACTAATGAAATATTAGCAACTTCACTTAATGGTACTTCAGCGCCTGTGGGGGTGATAATACGTACGCTGTCAATATCGCTGATTGAGTTACGCTCATCTTCTGGGTAGCGGATCATCACTTTGATTTCTTCACCTTCGCGAAGAATACGTTGTGCTTCTAAACCGTAATAACTAAAGCTCACTTGTGAGGCCACATCTGCAAGGGTTAGCCCCATGCTGTAAGCAAGTGGTTTTAAATCTAGCTGTACTTCATCGGTAGCGCTTTGCATTGAGTCATTAACATCGCCTACGCCTTCCATACTTTGCAACTTGGTTTTAAGTTTACCAGCGACTTCTTTAAGTACTTGTGCATTTTTACCTTCGAGTTTAAAGCTTACATCGCCATCGTCTCGACCCCCGTTCATAATACTGTCTTGAATGGTTAGGGTTTTAACGCCCGGTAAGTTAGGCATTTGTTCGCGCCATAATGCACTCAGTGCAAAGGTATCAATGGGGCGCAGGTCGGGTTCAACTAAAATAGCCATAATGTTTGCTTGCGTTCGCCCACGTAAACTAACTGATAAATCGTGGATCATCGGTTTACCGTATTGCTCTTTGAGCTGGTTATCAACGCTCAGTATTAGCTGCTCTATTTTTTTAGCTGTCTCAAGCGTTGCTTGCTCAGAAGACGCTAAGTTCATTTCTATATCAATGCGTGGAAAATCGTGCGGTATTTTAGGGTTAGGCACAAATTTAACTAAACCACCGGCAAACATTCCCGCACTGACAATCAGTAAACACATAAAACCGACAATTACGGTATAGCGATAATGAATGCAGCGGCCAACAAACGGGGTGTAGTAGTTATCAACAAAACTTTTTAGGCCGTTATCCATTACTTTACGTGCACGGTGAAGCGGGTTTTTTGGATTTGCTTTACGGTCTTTCATTGCCGCAATATGTGCCGGCAAAATAAGTTTTGATTCAATCAGTGAGAAAATTAAACATAAAATAATCACCCCACCAATGGCTTTAGAAAAAGCCGCACTTGGGCCTGTGGCAAGAGTTTGCGGTAAAAATGCCGCAATAGTGGTAAGTACGCCAAATGTTGCTGGCATTGCCACGCGCTTTACGCCGCGTACTACGTTATCGAGTGTATGGCCATGTTTTTCTATTTCAGCACTAGCAGATTCGCCCACAACAATGGCGTCATCAACCACTATCCCAAGCACCAGTATAAAGGCAAATAACGAGGCTAAGTTAATGGTGACATCTAAAAAGCCAATTGGCATAAACAAAAAGGCACCTAAAAATGACACAGGTAAACCCATCATTACCCAAAAAGCTAAACGTAATGGTAAAAACAGCGCTAATACCAACATAACTAGTAAGCCACCCCAAATCATATTGTCGACCATCATATCGAGGCGACCTTCGAGGTAGTAAGTTAAATCAACAATAGGAGAGAGCTTAACACCTGCAGGCAGTTGCGATTCTTTTTCAGCCATATAGGTTTTAAGTACTTTAGCAACATCGGTAATATCTTGATCTTTGGAGGCGTTTACTTCAAACGACAATGAGTTTTTACCATTGTATTTTGAGTATTGTAGGCCTTCTTCAAAGCCATCATTTATAGTGGCAACATCACCTAAATATACTTGCGCGCCATCGGCAAGGGTGATCAGCGGTAGCTTTGCAAACTCGCTACCACGGTAGGCTTGTTTCTCAACGCGCATTGAAATATAGCCATTTTCAGAGCGAATTTGCCCAGCTGACATATTGGCAGAAAAGCTTTGCACTGCACTGGCAATATCTCTAAACGTTAATCCATAAGCACGCAGTTTATCAGGGCTTACTTCAATACCAATTTCGTAATTAAGGCCACCATTAAAGTTAACTAAATTAATATTAGGTAGTGCCTGAAGCTCGTCTTTTATATCGTTTCCGAGCTCTTTAAGTTGGTAGTTACTCATGTCACCGTAAAGCGCAAGTATCATTACTTCTTGTTTGTACTTATCGCGACGAACAATAGGGCGCTCCATACCCGCAGGAAACGTATTAATTGAATCTACTTGTACTTTAATTTCATCGAGTACTTCTTGCGGATCAAACTGCTCTTCTATTTCAATCCATGCTTGTGAAGAGCCTCTATTGGAGTAGGTGATAAGGCGCTTTATTCCCTCTATACCCTCAAGGTTCTCCTCGACTTTTATGGTAATGCCCTCCTCAACCTCTTGCGGGGCTGCGCCAGGGTATACCGCGGAGACACTGATCCAGTTACTTTCAAATTGTGGAAACATTTGTTTGCGAATAGTAAACGCCGTTAAAATGCCACCAATAAGTATAAATATCATCAATAGATTTGCTGCAACAGGGTTGCGCGCAAACCATGCAATTAGGCCTTTTTCACGTGTAGACATAAGTTACTCCTGTTTCAATGCAAGTTGAGTAACGTCTGGGGTTGTTACAACGTCTTCAATTTTTACCGCCATTCCCTCGGTAGGGTATTCAAGGGCAGAAGTAATTAGCTGTTCACCGTCATTAAGCCCTTGGTCTGCGATCACCATGCCGTTTTGTTCACGTATAATATTGAGAGTTTTAAACGACAAGGTTAAATCGTCGTTTAATATCGCAATTTTATTTTCTTTGACTAAATGATGTGGCACAACAATGGCGTTATTAACTGCACGACCTTCTATGCTAGCGTTAACATAGGAGCCAAAACGCAATGGTTGAGTTTTGTTAGCATATGGGGTTGGTAATTGTGCCACTAAGTAGCTCATACGGCTTTTTTGATCTATCACCCCTTCACTGCGTACCACTTTAGCCTGCCATGTGGTTTCTTTGCCCGCGAACTGCGCACTAAATAACACTGTTGCACCAATGCCGCCATTATTTAAGTATTGCAGTTCTTTATCGGCAACCGGTAAACGTACTTCAGCGACCGAGGTGGCACTGAGTGAACCAAAGCTATTACCTGGATTTACAACAGAACCCAAACTAATGCTGCGTGCGTTAATAATCGCGTCGTAGGGGGCTTTAATATAAGTGCGTTCTAAATTACGTTTAGCACGTTTTACACTTGCTTGCGCTGAACGATAACGTGCCATTTTCTCTGCTAATTGCGGTTTACGTAAATAAAGCGCAGAAGCGGTGATATCGCTTGAGTCTGATTTAATGCGTTCCCATTCAGCTTTAGCAACATGTGCTTGAGCACGTTCAATCTCAAGCGCTGAACTTGCTTGGGCGAGCCCAGCCTGGGCTTCAATTAAATCAGCTTCGTAATCATTTGGGTCAATTCGTGCTAAAATATCCCCTTGCTTTACGAAGGCACCTTCAACAAATTGCCCTGCAACAGAAATAACTTGGCCACTTACCTGAGCAATCAGCTCAGTGCGGTCTTTAGGTTGCACAATACCGTACGATTTAACATCGAGAGTGATTGCATCAAGGTGAATAGGTTGTGCTGCAACCAATGGGCGAGTATCTTGTTCTGGTTTTTCTTCTGGTGGTTTTTTCATTGCTGAAAAGCCCGCCGCAAGGGCGATGCCACTAACAAGGACCGCGATAGGGAGTATTATTTGTTTTTTAGTCGCCACAGGGCATTCCTTCATAAATTGTGCTGATGGGCTAATGATACGCAATAAAGTGTTTACAGTGTGTTTGAAGATGTAACAAGTCATTGCATAATGCGGTTGCAAATAGAACAAATCGCTCTGTTTGTATGCAAAACAGCAACAATAGAATTGAAATTTATTACTGAGGTTATAATGAAAACACAATCAATGGCGTGCCGTTTAGGCTGTGGAGCATGTTGTATTGCACCAAGTATTAGCTCGCCAATACCGGGTATGCCAAATGGTAAAAAGGCCGGAGAACGTTGTATTCAGCTAGATGAGCGTAATTTATGTAAGCTATTTGGTGATGAGTCGCGCCCTAAAGTGTGTAGTGATTTTAGCGCCACTTTAGATGTATGCGGGACAACCAATGAACATGCATTAACGTTAATTACAGAATTAGAGCAATTAACCTAATTTATTGTATTAAATACACATATATTTACAATTTATACGCTTGAAAAGTGTAGACACGTACTTTTTGTTTCTAAAAATAGTACTAAGAGAGTGCAAAGAAACGCTGCGCTTTAAGAGTAAGTGACTTAGACACAAAATCACTTGGTTTAGTGAGTCGTCTTTTTCTCACTTTCTTCTCATTCAATCCTCTTTGTTCATACCGTTTTTAATGATAAATGCACAAAAAGGGCGAAGAGGCGCTGGGCTTTTAGAGTACGTAAAGTAGGGTGAGCTGTGGTATAAAATTTTTAAGTCAGTTTGTTGCTAGTCTGTTTATTATTTCAATTTAAAAAACACGCTCAGCGTGGGATACACCCTCGCCGAGCTAAATTGTTACCAGCTATACGTGGCGCTTAGCGTATATTGCTCACCGCGACCCGGCGTGCCTGGAATTTCTTCAAACGACTCATCCCACAAGTTATCAGCTGCAAGACTAATAAAGAAGTTAGGCAGGGCTGGTGGAGTTATTTTTACTGTCAGTTGAGTAAATAACGCCTCGTCACCTGAACGGCGTAGCGCATTTCTATGCTGTTTACGCCATTCATTATCTACTCGAAACTCTAACATATCCGTCGGGTTCCAAATTGCACCGAGCGTTACACGATGATCAGGAAAGTTTAAGGCGTAAAAGCTAGCATCAACATTTTCAGCGCCGTAGGTTTCTGTTTTATGTAAGTACGCATAGCTGGCAATAATTTCTGCGTTATCAAATTGCTTAGTGGCTAAAAACTCAAGGCCTGTGGTATCAATATCAACAGGCTCTGCAAATCGTGCTGAGCTTGAATCAAAGTTAAATGTCCAATCGGTTAGGTTGTTATCTTTACGATAAAAAAGCGCTGAATTGAGTTGCCAGCTTTGTTGCTCGAGTAATAAGCCCAGCTCTAAGTTTTTGGTGGTTTCACGTTCAAGATTAGCGTTACTTCTGAACAACCCACCAGTCTCGCTGCCACCAATAGCAGTATAACCGGCTACTTGGCTTGCCTCGGCATACGACAAATACAATGTTCGCTCAGTGCCATCGTTATTTTGGGTATTTAAACTAACATCACCAATTAACGATAGCTCAGAATCATCACGACTGGTGTTATCAAACGCAGCCCCTAAACGCACGGTTAGTTGCTGGTTGCTTGCTAGTGCTGTTGTGTATTCAGGCAATACACTAAGCTTAAAGTAGGTACGTGAAGTAAAGTTATTTTCAAGGGTGGTGGAGTCAATACTGTCTTCTATATATTGCGCCGAGTAATTAACCGCAACTGACTTTGTTTGCGTATGACGACCTGAAATAGCCAGTGATGTTACTTGTGTTTCATGAAATGCTTGGAACGCGCTTGGGTTCTCTCTTGAATAAACATAATGGTCGTTATGCTTGCGGTAATAAGCCGATACTTCAAATTCACTGTTGGTAGCATAGGCTTGCTTATGGTTGAGCATCCATAATTGGGTTTCTAAGTCTTCGGTTTCATTTACACCAAAGGGGGTATAAAGGTTTGGCCAACCAAAAAACTTTTCTTGTAAGCCGTAAAATAAATCAGTTTGTGAATCGCTCCCAGTTAACTGCACTCTTCCAGAAGTACGAGTAAAGTCATGATCGCCAAAATCAATTGAACCATCACTTTGTGAGTGCGAATATTCACCTTCAAAACCAATACGCCAATTAGCGTTTGCTTCAATTGGAGTACTCACACCTGCATGAATTGTTTGTAGGTTAAAGTCATTTGAGCCAGCGCCCAAAGAGACACTGCCACCCGTTGTTATTGGTTTCCAAGTAAACGACACAGTACCTACCGAGCTATTCATGCCATAAAGTGCATTATCGGCTCCGGTTAATACGCTGGCACCCGTTAGCATTTGTGGTGCAATAGGAATTTCTGCAAAGTAGTGACCAGACTGCGGGTCTAGTAGAGTTGCACTGCCGACTCTAAAGCCGGTATTTTCAAAAATACCACCGCGTATCGTTACATCAGCTTGTGCTTCAGCCATATTGCGTGATTGCAAGTCAACACGCGGGTCGTACTCTAAATTTGAAATAGGCGAATCAAATGTACCAACAGGTAATGTATTGGCGGTGGGTGACGCCTCAATTGTTATTTGTTCTATGGTTGCTGTTTCTTTACTCTGCTCTGCATAAGCAACAGTTGAAATACTGGCTAGTACGGCCGGTATTATAAGGTGCGGGGCACGATTCATATCATTACTCTCATTTTATGCAATGGCGCTAACAATTAAATACCTATCATTTTTTATCACATGATAAGGTAAGCTCACTAAGCTAGGGTGATTTTGGGCGCTATTGTACATTAATGATAAAAAACTGCATTTGATAATCAAATCTAGCGTTACAAAATAGTAACTCTGCATCCTATTAATTATTTACATTGGTCACTTTATTATGCAAACACAACAACCGAGCCATTCATTAAATCAGCACACACTTTATTTTGCTGGTGGTTGCTTATGGGGCGTGCAAGAATTTATGAAGTATTTACCTGGAGTAGTGACTACTGAGGCGGGGCGTGCCAATGGCACTAGTAACACAACACAAGGTGAATACGATGGCTATGCCGAATGCGTGAAAGTAACCTTTGATAGCCAAGAAGTGACCTTAAATGAATTAATCGGCTATTTTTTTGAGATTATTGACCCATACAGTATCAATAAACAAGGTAACGATGTAGGCGAAAAATACCGCACCGCCATTTTTAGCCAAGACAGTAATCATTTAAACATCGCCAGAGACTATATTAGCCAGCGGGACGATGCAAAAAAAATAGCGGTACAAGTAGCGCCATTGACTAATTATGTCCCTAGCGATCCCGAGCATCAAGACCGTTTAACCAATCACCCTGATGATTATTGCCATATCCCGCTTGATTTATTGCACAAGTATAAATCGTGATAGCTTTAAGGGTACTCAGGCCTTTCAAAACGATATAATTTGAACGAGCCAGTTTGAAGTGTTGTGCCTTTGTGGTTTGAGTACATATAGCCTTTAAGTTCTCGGTTGTCTTTATGAATAATTAGCTTATTTGCGAAAAGTGGGTGGCTGGTGGTTATTTCCAATATCCTCTCTTTTTCTTGAATATCTTGTGGCATAAAAGAGGTGCTAATTATGTCATTGGTCTCATTTGTAAAATAATTGAAATACGACTTTTTATTGGGGTGAAATTCAATACTTGCTAGTTCTTGCTTGCCGTCTAAATTTAATAATCCTACCCAAAAACCATGTAGGCCCGTCTTTTCTATAGCAGCTAACTCATCTATTTTAGAGCGGTATTTACCTATAAATGTACGAACGGTAGATTGCCCTTTTTGTTCTTCCAATCGGTACGTTTTTGACATTACAAAATTATCGTCTGCATTAGAATAAATTTCTAACACCTCGAATGAATTATCTAAAAAGGGGCTTAAAATCAATGTAAATTGCAGATGTTCTTTATTAGGGCTAACAAGTTTGATAGTGCAATTAATGCGACTGCATTTGATATCATTATTGCTAAACGCAATTGATTTATTTCTATAAAATGCATTGGCGATACTTGCTATTATTAAACGGTGTTCTCCGTTTTCTTTAATTTCCAGTACATTGTACTCAAAATGATCTTTATAAATTCCTTGCCATATACCAGGCTTTAACTGTAGTTGAGTGCCGTACGCATGGAACGCACAAAGCAGGGGTAAAAATAAGCTAAGGGTTAGGAGCTTTTTAAATGTCACCGAAAAATTCCTTTTCTCACAAAAAAGCCCGCGAGCCTGCGGGCTTTTTAAATATTAATTAAAACTTACTGCTGCTTTTTTGGCGGGAAGTTGCTTAAAATATTGGCAACCGTTTCTTTAATAGCGGCTTCACGTTGTGATGGTGTTTGTTTTTTCTTTAAACGACCATCTTTAGCACCACGCCAAATTAATTGGTTTGACTCACGATCAATAATATCGATAACTAACGTGCCTACTTCATACTCACGTGCGCTTACATCGTGGTTAAAGCCTGTGCCCCAGTAACCCCAACGTGCACCGTAGCCTACGTTAAAGGTATCTACTTCTAGCTCTTTATCAACACTTGCATGGTAATTAACAAGTACATCAGCTTGCGCTACGTCAACCAATTGCATACCTAACTGTTGGCTTAGTTGGTTGTTTACCGCATTGCGAACGCGTTTTTCCATAAGGCCACTGATTTGGTAGTTATTCGTGTCTTTGGTTAGGCTCACGTTTTCTACCCAAGCAAACGTTTTGTAGTTACTAAAGTTTGCTGATTTATCGTAATCCCAATCGGGCGTTTGTGTACAGGCGGTAAGTAGCGCCAGTGCTGCGACAATAAATATATGTTTCATACCGTTTGCTCCAATAAAGTGCGTTTGTTTAAACTACCATGGGCGAGGGTAATTTAAAATCTAAAAATAAGTGTAGCTGGCTAAGATGAATAGCCAATTAATTCTTAGTCCAGTAGAGAGGCTTTATGTTCAACCTCAATCCAATCTTTTTCATCTACCCAGTTTTGTGCGCCGTCTTTTACTGAACGAATTGGCACAATATAATCACAACTTATTTGCGGTTTAACCGAAGCAAATATTGGCACAAAGCCAAAGCTCAGGGCGGTTTCTATAATTGCTTTTTGGTTTTGCGGATCGATATCAGCCGCTTCATCTATGTAAATAGGTATACGGTATAAGTTTTGTTCCTGATCGCTTAATAAGTAACGAATAAACAACATGCCACATAACAGCTTAATGGTGATACGCGTACCATTTGAACCAGCCGAATCTATTTTTTCAAAGTGTTCGGTTTCGCCCGCGCGGTTAACCACTTCAAAACGAATATCAAATAAATCGGTGAGGGTCAGGCCTGCTTTGTCTGAGGCGAGTTTAATTAAATGATCTTTTGCGTCGTTTACCGCACTTTCGCTGTACGGCTCATGGCTGAGTAAATCCAGGGTATCGCCTTGTTCAATTTGGTTAGATGTACTGATAATGGTATCAATGCTATCTACCAACATTTTGCGCGGGATAATATTAATTTTAAACGCTTGCAGGTTTGAAATGCGGTGCTGGCTTATGCCTTTATTAAAGCTATTCATTTCACGGCGTAGGCGGTCTAAATCTTCACGTAAGCCTTTAATCGTGGCGGCCACTTCGGTGAGGGCAACGCGACCTTGGCGCTCAACGGCATCACGTTCGTTATCAATGTTATGAAACGCGCTAATAAGTTTTTGGTATTTACTAAACTCATCGTTTTCGTTATCGAACTTGGTAATACCTGCATTGTAAATATGCATATAGGTATTACGTACATTTATATCGAAATTACGAAGCTCTTGGCAGTCTTTATTAAAGTGATGAATTAAATCACTTAAATTATCAAAATCGATTTTTATATCAATCATGTAAGGCGTCACTTTACCACTGTATAAATCTAACGTGTGGTCAATACGCTCGGTTTTAACTTGGCGCAGGCGCTCTGTTTGACGATTAATTTGCGCTTGTTTTGATTTGATTAGTGATCGTCTGTCAGCAATTGAGCCACTGTTTTTTTGAATATCTTGTAGGTAGTCGTCAACTTGTTCGCGTTCGGCTAAAAGCTGCTCTTTTAGCATCGCCTGCGCGTCAACCGATTGTTGCATCACTTCAAATTGCTCTAAGCGTTTAAGTGCACTTTCAGCACTCATAAGCTCATCGTATAGCGCGTCTTTTTCTTTTTGCTTATCTGCAACATTGGCGGCCACTTCACGCTGTTGTTTAAACTCTTTTAATGATTGCTCAAGCGCGGTTAATTGAGCACTCAGTTGCTCTTTGTTTTCGCCGCTTTGCATTTGCACAGGTGAGAGTTTTTTAAGTTTAATACTGGCACCGGGCAGGGTGAGCACACCGCCTTTCACGTTTTCACTAAGCTGTGATAAAAATTCCCCGAAAGCGTCGTCATCATCAATGGTTATATCGCCATTGCTGGTGGTGGCAAAGGAGAGAAGATCGGGGTTTAATAGCCGCGATATTTCTTCAACTTCTTTCAGTGATAAGTCTTCACGCATACGAGTGAATAAATTATATTCTAAGTTTTTAAGTTGTAACTTTAAGCTTTTAATTTGTTTTTGTGTTTCGCCAATGCGGTAATCAAGGGTGTGCAGGCTTTGCCCTTGAGCACTCGTTATTGAGTGTGACAACGACTCGTAGTCATTTTTTAACTGCGTTAAGCCGGTTTTTAGCGTGGCTTTATTAACCAGCTCAAACTCACTTTTAAGGGCGTTGTAATCTAAAAACCACTGTTCAATTTGGGTTTGTTTGCGCTCTATATCGCGTGATTGTTGTACGTATAGACTTTGTTTTTGTTCAAACTCGTGTTTTTCGTGCTCAATATCTTCAAGAGCGATGTTGAGCTCGCTTAGTTGCTCTTCCTGATACGTATCAAAATCAATCAGTGCTTGGTCAATTTTTGGCGCATAAGCGGCCAGTTTACCTTTAAGAACGGTTTGGTTTTCAAGCATAGATTCAAGGGCGGCTATGGGCTCTTGCATTGACTCGAGGGCTTTTAATTCACGTTTTGCGCGGTTTACTTTATCAAACGACCGGCGCCATACTTCGTAAAAGTCGACCTTTGAATTTGACATGTGGCGTTCAAACACACGTAACATAAAGCGCTTAACGTCGTTTGCACCTAATTTATGTAAATTAAGAATACGACGAAATATTTCTTTGTATATTGCAGAGTCTTGAACGTTGTTAAGGGGGATCATTTTTAAATTGATCTCACCATCAAATTGCGTTGCGCCGCCTGTAAGTAGGGCGTTTAACTCTTGCGCTTTAAGCTCTATCGGGTTGTAACCTTGCTGCTTTAAGTGATTAAACAGCTTGGTAAACTTAATAATGGTATTGCCTTGGGTGTACTGGGCTAAATCAAGTTTGCCTTGATAGCAAAAGTATTGGTGTGCATAACCGGCAATTTTACCTAAGCCGGCTACGCCAATGACAACTGAGCCATGGGGTAAATCGGCTTGCAATAAAATGTACGATTGATCTGATGAAAAATAAAACTTACGGGTTTCATCTAAATCGTGGCCATCCCACTCGGTAAGGCGTAAATCGTTAATTAGCGGAAATTGCAGTGCATTAATAACTGAGCTTTTACCTGTGTTGTTAGGCGCACAAATCGAGCTACTTTTATCAAGTGGGATCACACACTTTGCATAGCCTGCAGTATTAAGTAGGGCGAGTTTACTCAGTCCGTATAAGTTTTTCATTGCTCGTCCTCTCCTAAAAAGGTTTCTTCATTTACTTCCATTAAGGCATCAATATAGCGATGAATTGGCGCCTGTAGCATAAAGCCGCCTTCTACTTCGCGGGCAAGGCCTAAACGTACCATGCGTAAATACACATCTTTGCGTAAATCAGAACCCGAGAATATTTCAAGCTGATCAAATAAATGTTTATTAAGTTGTACCAAGGTTTGCATTAGCTCTAAATCGTTTGGCTCATCAAATAATGCACGCATTGGGTCTTTACCTGTGTTGGCAAAGTGTTCGATTAAAATATAAATAGTGAGCGCTATCGCGCGCGATATTTTGCCCATATTGGGGGTGCTTTCATCGCTAGCAAAATAATAAAAGCCACGACTGTCGTGCTTTAAATCATGGCCTAATGCTGTGAATAAGGCGCTGTAAGCTTCAATTTGTTGGTCAAGCTCTTGCCACATTAGGGTGTCTTGTTCGCAAATGTGGTAACCCGCGACTAATTTTTTATTAATGGCTTGTAAGTGAGAAAGCTCATTTAAGTTTATCTGTGTCATGGTGATTACTCGTGCTCGGCTTTATCAGCCTGAGGCTCTGAATTAAAGGGGTACAAAGAAAAGTGCTGGCCTGCAATGTTAACGCGGGCTTTTTTATCGCTTTGGCTAATGTGTAGGGTGTTATCGCTCACTAGCTTTTGATATAAAAACAGCATTTCATCGGCTTCAAGCTCAGGGTAGCTTTCGTCTAAAAATTGCAGCAGAGGCTGTGGTTTTTTACGCTGCTTTTTGAAGCGTTTTGCAAACTGCGCTTTTACATCGTGATAGTCAGGAATGTTTGGCGTGACAAACGCAGGCACATCGTTTTGCTCTGGTAGCTGATATTCGTGATGCTCAAACTCAGCCAGGCTTGCCATGTAGGCTACTATATGGCGCTGTTGACCCAATGAATACTTTTGCGCATCGCTTACAAAATGTGGCTGCACGGCGCTGAGCATATTATCTACCCCATTTTTACGTATTAGTCCTAATACTTTTGCTACTTGGCGGGTAACAAGGTTGTTACGGCGCAACTCTTCACGCAGTGGCATAAGCATATCGGCACTTTTTCGTAAGCTTGTCCGGCCAACTAAGTGCATTTCTAGAATGCGGGTACGCAATTGCTCAAGCATGCGTTTATCGTTGTACGCTTTGCCTGAGCGTTCAATGTGTTCTATTTGGGTGCTAATTTGTTGCTCAATAAGGGTAAAGCAGGCATGAAAGTCGCCTCTAATATCCACCATTTCCAGCATGGGTTCTATATACTCATCAAACGCTTCTATCACGGCTTTATAGCGTTTTTGTAGCGACTGCACCGCATTATTAGATTTGGCTTGCTCAACAATATTTAAAATAGCGTTTTCGTTGTGTAAAAACAGTTTGATTATTTTACGCACCCGATCATCCATAATACGGCTAAAGCGGCGTAAATCATCAAAATCTTCTATTTCACCGGCATTGAATAGCCGATTACCTAAACGGGCCAAATCATCAACCAAGACACTAATTTCTTGTGCTAAGCCTAAATGTTCTTCTTGCAGTAAAAAGGTGGCAAAGTCGGCAATGGCGCGGTTAATTTCCAGTTGTGACGATTTAGCCAGCGGAATAATAATTTCTTGATTCAATAACCGGTTGGTTTCTTTATAAATACGCTCATTATTCCACGTGGGTTGCTTTTGCTTAATGGCATTTTGAAGATCTTTAATACTAAAGTCGGCCATTTTAAAGCGCTTAAATAATAGCTCTAATACACCCCAGTGTTCATTTAGGGTATTAAGTAGCTTTTTAGCTGGGATCATAAGGCGTTGCAACTTCCTAGTATTCGTTATTTTATATTTCTCGAACTTATATGGTATTCGTTTTTGCGACGATTTAATAATAGTTTTTACACCCGCTTAGTGATAGTATCCGCGCCGAATATAGGCACATAGAGTTTGTGGGTATATTTTTTACATGGTTTCAATTTTTACTTAACCCCGAAGGTTGTTTAATATCATGGTTTCCTCGATTATCCTGACGCTGATAGCGATTGCATTTTTGCTTATCGTTATTGAGGATGTGATCCACGTAAACAAAGCAAAAACGACATTATTTTTTGGTACACTTTGTTGGATTATCTCCTTTATTTTTCCTCTTAATGGGCAAAGCCCCGAAACGATTCAAACCCTCCTAGACCACAATATTTTAGAAATTGCTTCTTTATGGCTGTTTTTAATGGCCGCAATGACCTTTGTTGCCTATTTAAACTCTAAAGGACTTATCGAAAATGTTGTGAACCGGATTATGCCAACCAGCATTAGTGAGCGTAAGCTAATGTTTTTGGTGGGGTGTTTTGCGTTTTTATTTTCATCTATTTCAGACAACGTTACGGCCACGCTAATATCACTGGCAGTGATTATGTCATTAAAGCTTGAAGCCAAAAAGTTAGTTAAGTACGCCACGCTTATTGTATTTGCTGTAAACTCCGGTGGTGTATCACTTATCACGGGTGATGTAACCACACTTATGATTTTCCTTGATGGTAAAGTATCAATTAGCAATTTATTACTGTTAATTGTGCCTGCGTTACTAAGTGTATTATTACTGGCTACTTTGTTATCAATTGGCATGAATAAGCAACTCGAGTTTAAAAAAACTAAATTTAAACGTATTGAAAAAACCGACATAACCATTGCGGTTATTTTCTTCACTACGGTGATTGCTACGCTTACATTGAGCGTTTTATACAGTGTACCGCCTCTGCTTACTTTTTTATTGGGTTTATCTATTATGTTTTTAGTCGCGCAATTTTTAATGCGCAAAAAAGACATCAACAAAGATATGATCGATTTTATACGCGACATAGAGTACGACACCTTATTGTTTTTCGTGGGTGTGTTACTGCTTGTTGGTGCGTTAAAAGAAGTTGGGGTACTGAGCCAATTTACTAATTTGTATACGGTAATGGCGCCAGAGTACGCAAACTACTTAATGGGTATTTTATCTGCAGGTGTTGATAACGTGCCACTAACGGCAGCGTTATTAAAAGCCGACATTGTAATGAGTCAACAGCATTGGTTGTCGTTTACGTATGCAACTGGTGTAGGTGGCTCTATGCTAATCATTGGCTCGGCAGCCGGTATTATAGCCATGAGTAAGGTAAAAGAGCTGACGTTTGCAAGTTACCTTCGCTTATCGCTGTATTTATTACTGTGTTACACCTTTGGTTATGCGGGCTCTTACTTAATGGGTAGTTTTATTTGATTTTAGTGTAAAACGACTTGACAGCTAGACGTCTAAACGATAACTTTCAAAGCCGCACTCTTAGTGCGGTTTTGTTTTATTAGCCACAGGTTAATAATACATTCAGAAGAGGTGCGATACTTAGGTACTTAATGTGAGGCAACGACAGCCTGCGACCATTAAGGAGGGAAGTACTCGCCGAGGAAAATAATGGGTCGTTACTATTGTTTTTCGGTTTATGGGGCTGAATCCTCAAAACTGTCACCAATTTAGGTGGAGAGCTTCTGGCAGTAGATTTTTCTTATCTTTATTTCCTGCCAAGTTCTTCTTGTTTTATTGCGGTTTGGATGCCGCGAAAGGAGACGAAATGACTACCCAATCAGTGCCACAAAGTTCACAGTGCACAAAATCAGATTACATTGTTGCCAAATTTGGTGGCACCAGCGTTGCTAACTTTGAGGCGATGAGCCGTTGTAGCGAAATTATCGTAAACGATAAAAATGTACGTATTGTTGCAGTAAGCGCCAGTGCCGGAGTGACCAATCATTTAGTGGAGCTTTGCAAAGCGGGTATTGAAGCCGCTAAACGCCAACAGCATATTGATGGTGTACTTGCGATTCAGCAGGCTATTTTAAATGACCTGTCGTTAGATGATGATTTAGCCCTTGGGTTTAATCAAACGCTTGATGCATTTCAAACGTTGGCGGCACAAACACTCAATACAGAGCAGCAGTTCGATGAGCTACTTAGCTTTGGCGAGCGTTTATCGTCGTACTTATTTACCCAAGTACTAAGGTTAAAGGGTTTAAATGCCACTCGTTTTGATGTGCGCCAGGTGCTTAAAACCGATAGCCAATTTGGTAAAGCAACACCAAATGTGGGCGCCACAGCGCAAGCCGCTAAAACACATTTAATTCCGCTGCTTGATGATAGCGTTATTGTAACCCAAGGGTTTATTGGTAGCGATGCAAACAATTTAACGACCACGCTCGGTCGAGGTGGCTCAGATTATAGTGCTGCACTGCTTGCTGAGGCTATTAACGCTAAAAGTGTGCATATTTGGACTGACGTAGTGGGTATTTTTAGCACCGATCCTCGTTTGTGTGTAAAAGCCACTCCTATTGCGCGTTTAAGTTTTGATGAAGCAGCAGAAATGGCGACCTTTGGCGCTAAAGTGCTGCACCCAGCTACAATTTTGCCTGCCAGTCGCAGCCATATTAATGTGTTTGTTGGCTCAAGCACAGAGCCAGAACTTGGCGGTACGTGGATTGAACGTGAAAAATCGCAGCTACCTGGTATTCGTGCGGTAACGCAACGTAAAAATCAAATATTATTAACCCTTAAAAGCCCAGAAATGTTATTAGCCAGTGGCTTTTTAGCGCGTATATTTACTATTTTAAGTGAGTGCAATATTTCGGTAGATTTGGTCACCACCTCTGAAATTAGTGTGGCAATTACCCTTGATAATGCGCCTAATGCATCACGTCCAGAGCTAGATCAAGCATGTTTAGATAAGCTTGCTGAATTTTGCCATGTATCGGTTGAAAACAATTTAACGCTGGTGGCATTAATTGGCTCTGAAATTGTTTTGCGCCAACATGAAATGAATTTAATGAAAGTATTAAGTGATTTTAATATTCGACTCATTTGTCATGGTGCAAGTAAACATAACTTGTGCTTTTTAGTTGAGCAAAGTGAGTCTGATGCCGTGGTTCAAGCGATTCATAGTCGATTACTAGAAAGTGATTGCGCTGCGTAAATCGTTAATAGTTATTATTGAGCACCGCCAGTCGGTGCTTTTTTTTGCCACAACGCTAATATCAAACATGTCGTTATGTGCTCCAACCACGGTATTGCTACAAGCTGTAAGCTGAGTGTTATTAAGTTCGTTAAACACATTAGGGCTTAATAATTGAGCAATGGGGCGGCTGGTGGCTTTAGCCAGCGCTTCTTTTAATGTCCAAATCCTAAAAAAATGATGTGCTTGAGTTGTTATGTTATCTGAATCGATTATTGAGCTCACTTCGGCTGGGTGGTAAAAGTGCTTAGCGAGTTTATTAAAAGGGCGCTTTAAATTAATTTTTTCAATATCAAAGCCAAAATGAGTTGATGCTACATTTAACGCTGCACCTACAAAACCATGAGAATGAGAAATACAGCAACTAATCACGCCTGTTGTATTTTTAATATGTAATTCTAATTTACTGTTATCGGGGTTAAATTCAGAACTAATATCACACAGCTTTAATGATGCGTAAGAAGAACAAGCGGTTTTTACTAGGTATTTAAGCACTAAACGTGTGGCTAAATATTCTTGTTTAGCTTGTGGGTTTTTACGCCGATTAATAATATTGAGCTCAAAAGGGCTTAAATAGTGGGGTAAATCAAATTCACCCACATTGAGGGTGGTCGCGTTAAGCAACGCAATGCAATGGCTGTTATTTGCTAAAGCGGGCGTGATTTCTAGCTGGTTTTCAAAGTAAGTTACACTCATCATTGCTCGTTATAAATGACGACCGATTACATATTTATTACCCAAAGCTGGATAGTTTGTGAGCGGTTGTTAGTTGTTGTGAGCGCTAAGTACATTTTTATTACTCAGTCGCTCTTAAATATGGTTTAATTCGCATTCGTTAAAATAATAACAGATTTGTAGGTGTATGGCACAAGTGCGTGATGGTTTTCAAAGTCGACTAGGTTTTGTATTGGCAGCAGCCGGTGCAGCGGTAGGCTTAGGTAATATATGGGGTTTTCCTACGCAGGCTGCTAATCATGGTGGCGGCGCATTTTTACTGGTTTACTTTATCGTTATTTTTTTGCTGGCGTTACCTGCTTTGTACACCGAGCTGTATTTAGGTTACAAAGCCCAAGCTAACCCCGTTAAAGCACTAAGCCAAGCATGGCAAGATCACGCCCCTAAAGTGGGAGCCGCAGCAGGCTATATTGGCCTTGCCGGTGCCATCGTTATGTTAAGTTTTTACTCAATTGTGGCCGGTTGGATGCTTTCCTACGCTATAGAGCCTATAAGTAGCTTTTTTGGCTTGCAGAGCTTGAGTGAGTTTTTACATAGTGACTCTATGTTACGTAATTTTATTTTTACGCCGCTTATGCTTATTCTAACCGCCAGTATTATTTTAAAAGGGGTGAAGTCGGGAATAGAAACCTGGTCACGCCGTTTAATGCCGCTTTTACTTGTTCTCCTCATTGGGCTTATTATTTATATTGCAACGTTAGATGGCGCAAGCGAAGGGTTTGCTGCCTATTTAGTGCCTGACTTTAGCAAAATACTCGACCCTGATTTAATTATTGCCGCAATGGGGCAAGCGTTCTTTTCGTTGTCGCTTGGGGTAGGCTGTATGATGATTTACGGCTCATATTTAAAACCCGGAGCTAACTTACCAAAATTAACCGCAAGTGTTGCGCTACTTGATACCAGCGTGGCGTTTTTGGCGGGCTTATTAATAATTCCGGCTATTTATGTTGCCCAGTACAATGGCGTTGAAGTATTTAATAACGGTAAATTAATTGGTGAGGGACAACTTATTTTTGCCATATTACCTGAGCTATTTGGCACTATGGGTGAAATTGGTTTATTGGTTGGCTTATTATTTTTTGTATTGATGTCGATAGCTTCAGTTACCTCAACTATTTCGTCAACTGAGATCCCTGTGGCATTTTTGGTTGAAAACCACAATGTAGATAGAACCAAAGCAACATGGGCAGTCAGTGCTGTTGTGCTTATTTGTGCCAGTACCATTATTTTAAACTTTGATTGGTTGTTTGGTTTAGTGATTATGGTATTTACCCAATACCAATTGCCGTTAATGGGGCTATTTTACTTTATAACGGTAGGCTGGCTATGGCAACGTGGTAATAAGCTGCACAAAGCAAGTAGTGGGCCGCACTATTGGTTTGCACAATATATTCGCTTTGTGTGTCCTATACTTATGACCTTAGTATTTGTAAATGTAGCGTTTGGTTAAAAACTTTTAAACGCGAATTTAAAAATGCCGTTTTAAAAAGCGAACTATTGGGAGTCACCCGAAAGTTCGCTTTTTACAGTTTAAATGACTTGATATTACAATACTTGATTGGTTAGCGTTTGCCCTTGAGCAAGCTCGTTTGCATTTTGTAATGTTATATTAGCGATTTCGGTTAGAGCTTCTTGAGTAAAAAAGCCTTGATGCCCTGTTATTAACACGTTTCTAAAACTCACTAAGCGAGAAAATATATCGTCTTGATTTATTTCTTCACTGTGGTTTTTAAAAAACAGCTCTGATTCTTGTTCGTACACATCAAGCCCTAAATACCCCAGTTTTTGTGATTTAAGTGCTTTAATACACGCTTGGCTGTTTACCAGCGCACCGCGCGAAGTATTAATGAGCATGACCCCGGTTTTCATTTTATTAAATGCAACGTCATCGATTAAATGATGCGTATCTTCGCTCAGCGGGCAGTGCAGTGAAATTATATCGCTTTGGGCAAGTAGGGTATTTAAATCGGTAATAGTGTAATTGCCTGGTTTTGCAAAAGGGTCACACACTAAAACGTTAGCGCCAAAACCATTTAAAATGTTACACAGTGCCAAGCCTATTTTACCGCAGCCTATAATACCTATGGTCTTGTTATGTAAGTTAAACCCAAGTAAGCCATTTAAATCAAAGTTGTCTTCGCGTACGCGGTTATAAGCTTTGTGTGTTTTACGGCTGAGGGTAAGCATAAGGGCAACACAATGCTCCGCGACTGCCTCAGGGCTGTAGGCGGGTACGCGTAATACGCTTAAGTTATGCTGTTTGGCAACGGGCAAGTCAACGTTATTAAACCCCGCACAGCGTAATAAAATAGCGCTAACACCCAATGTGGCAAGTTGCTCAATTACCGCTTTATCAACAGAATCGTTGACAAATACGCACACAGCGTCAAAGTTTTTAGCTAATATTGCCGTCTGCGCCGATAAACTTTGCTCAAAATAAGTAATAGTGATGTTAGAAAAGCCATTTAAACTTTGCTCAAAAAAAGGGCGCTCATATTTCTGAGCACTAAAAAAAGCAATATCCATTAACTAGCTCCAAGTAATCAATTATTTTATTACCATAAACTATTCTTACTATAGATGCTTCACTCTTGTTGTTTTAATTACGACAGGATTATTTTAATACAGCCGAACGGACTCCTAAACGAGCGGTCGTCGGTTTTATAACGGGCACTGATTCTAAGCAGCTTGTTATTACATTATGTAATGACTCCGGTTTAGTTCGCGGTGCATAGCGAGCAACCAGCTGCCCTTGTGCATTAACTAAAAACTTAGTGAAGTTCCATTTTATTGCTCGGTTTTGTGCAATACCCCGTGTATGAGATTTTAAATAACTAAACAGTGGATGCGTATCTGGGCCATTTACCATGACCTTATTAAACACCTCAAAATTAATTGAAAAATGTTTTTGATAATAGTCTTTAATGGCCATTCCCTCTAATGGCTCATTTTTATCAAATTGATTACACGGAAAGGCTAAAATAGTAAACCCATCGTTTTTGTATTGTTGATATAGCTTTTCTAGCGCGCATAATTGCGCAGAAAAATGACATTTACTGGCGGTATTAACAATAAGAACCGCTTTTCCTTTTAGCTGACTCAAAGAAAAATCATCGTTATTACAAAGTGGTGCGTTAAATTGATAAATACTATCCATAGATTACCTACCTAATTTCCGTATGAGGGAAATTTTAAAAGACTTTCATTCGCTTTTTTTGCGGCCGATTGACATAATCGAGCTTATGTTTCTAAGTTATCAGTTAAATAGGTCATTTTTATGTCAGTTAAAATTGCATTTATAGGTTTAGGCGTAATGGGTTACCCAATGGCGGGGCATCTAGCAAAAGCGGGGCACAGCGTATGTGTTTATAACCGCACAGCAGCTAAAGCACAAAAATGGGTTGAAGATTTTAACGGCAGTTTTGCACCTACCCCGCGTGAAGCTGCAAGTGGTGCCGATATGGTATTTATGTGTGTTGGCAATGACGACGACTTACGGTCAGTGGTATACGGCGATGATGGCGTTTTAGCTGGTATGGAAAAAAACACAATTTTAATCGATCACACAACTACTTCTGCTGAGGTAGCGCGTGAAGTTGCGGCAAAAGCGGCTTTACAGCATATCGACTTTATTGATGCGCCAGTATCGGGCGGTCAAGCAGGTGCTGAAAACGGGGTATTAACCGTTATGGCCGGTGGCAACGAAACGGTATTTGCTAAAGCACAACCTATCATGGCGGCGTTTAGCCGTTTTAGCCAGTTATTAGGGGAAGTTGGCTCAGGGCAATTATGTAAAATGGTCAACCAAATTTGTATTGCTGGTGTAGTGCAAGGCTTAGCTGAGGGCTTACATTTTGCTAAACAAGCAGGGCTTGATGGCGAAAAAGTAATAGAAACCATTTCTAAAGGCGCAGCTGGTTCGTGGCAAATGGAAAACCGCTACAAAACAATGTGGGCAGGCGAGTACGAGTTTGGTTTTGCTGTAGATTGGATGCGTAAAGATTTAGGTATTGCCCTTGATGAAGCTAAAAATAACGGTGCAACGCTGCCAATGACTGCAACGGTCGATCAATACTACGCCGATGTGCAGGCTCTTGGTGGCGGCAGGTACGATACCTCAAGTTTACTAGCGCGTATTGAAGCACTGCATAAAAAGTAATGTAATTGGTAAAAGTAAACTGTTCACAAAGAGGCTAAGAGGCGCTGCGTTTTTAGAGAAAGTGATACACATAAAAAATGAATGTTGGTTTTATGTTTTCTCATTCACCTCTCTTGTTGAGATAGTTTTTTGGTTTTTTACCTAGTAACAAAAAACGCGACACTTTAATTATAAAGTGTCGAGTTTTTCATAAGTTATATACACTAAAGCAAATTACATGCTTTGCGCGTAGTTATACAGCGCTTTTAAAATTGTAAGATTTTTTTCGCTGTCGTCATGTTCATGCGCTAGGTTTTCAAGAGTGATCATAAAATCTTGCGCGCTGATTGATGGCTGATCTTCGCCATGCATTAACTTGCTTTGGCAATATTGACGCCACTGATCAAGCTCTTGCTGGTTTAGCGTTTGTGGCCAGTTACGGGCGCGGTATCTAAATAGTAAAGTATTGAATTTAGGGTCTTCAAATTCAAGCTTTAAACTTGCCAAGTCTTCAGGTTTTGCATCACGAATAATCGCAAATTTGGCTTTATCAGCATGGCTAGTAAAGCCATCATATAATAAGTAATCCACGTTTGTAGTGGCGCTGAAATCGCCTTGCTCATTAAATACCTCAGTGACTTTATCGCGAAGCTCAGTATTGGCTTTTAAAATGGCTAAATTAGCCAAGCATTGCTCGCGGTCAATACCCAAGCGAGCAGCGTTTTCAGGCAGTAGCGTTTTAGCTGGCGCTAAAATAGGGCACTTGTTTAAATGCACCAATTTTAAACCTACGGGTAAATCACCCTCTGCTAAATCTATACGTTTGGTGTATAAACGCTTGCGTAGCTCTTCTACATTTAAATCAAGTAATACCTGTGGGTTTTGGGTTAAATCAAAACAAATAACTGCGTTTTTATTAACAGGATGAAAGCTCATAGGTGCCACCCACGTGGTACAACCCTGGGTTGCTGGAATACGCGATGAGGTATGCACTAATGGGGTCATGTTAAACACGTCCACCAATTCAGCAAGGGCTTTTTTATTGCGCAAACTAAAAAAGAAGTGATACAGCTTAGGTTGCTTTTCTTTTATTAATTTAGCCAGTGCAATGGTAGCCGTTACATCACTTAATGCATCGTGCGCAGCGGCATGTTCAATACCATTAGCGACAGTTAAATGCTCAAGTTTAAAACTTGGGCTGCCATCTTCTTTTAATGGCCACTCAATACCCTCAGGGCGCAGTGCATAGCAGGCACGCACTAAATCTATAATATCCCAACGGCTGTTATTGTTTTTATATTCACGCTCGTACGGGTCGTAAAAGTTACGATAAAAGCTATATCGGCTTACTTCATCATCAAAGCGAATACTGTTATAACCAGCCACACAGGTATTGGGTACGCTAAATTCTGCATGAATTTTAGCAATAAATTCAGCCTCAACTAAGCCTTTTTGCATCGCCACTTGTGGGGTAATACCGGTAATTAAACACGCCTCAGGATGGGGTAAATAATCCGCTTGTGGCTTACAGTACTCAATAAGCGGCTCGCCAATAATATTTAAATCAAGATCGGTGCGTACACCGGCAAACTGACTCGGCTTATCTTTTTGTGGGCTTGCCCCCCAGGTTTCGTAGTCGTGCCAATAGATTGTTGCTTGGTTTTGCTCTTGATAAGCCATTAAAAAACCCTATAAGTTAGCTTGAAACGGTGTATAAACCGCCAAGTTACTAAATTTATGAATTATTTAGATTATGGCATAGGGTCACAGAGGTTTATAGGTTTGAATAAGGAAATCTATCAGCCAAAACATGATTTAAGCATGATTGATGTGATTATTTATTTTTAAGGGTATGCGTTAGAGAATTTATTTATAAACATAGTGCTTAATGTTATAAACTTAAGCTAACTACTAATTAGCTTTAACAATATGAAAATAATAATAAAAACGATTCTATTTGGGTATTATTCACCTCAAGCGTTGTGTTTGCTGAGCTTGCTAAAGTGCAAGTAAATGGCTTTGATATTGAATATGAAATGGCGGGTAGTGGTAAACACACTGTTTTACTTGAGGCAGTTGGCTCTGCCGGTTTAAGTGATTGGGAACCCATTTATAAAGCGATTACCAAGCATGCAAAAGTAATTCGTTATTCTCGAATTGGCAATGGCGGCTCAACGCAAATAAAGAAAAACTATAGCTCAGAGGAGTATGCTGCTGAGGCTTTACTATTACTCAAAGCATTAAAAATTGAAGAGCCGATAATTTATGTGGCGCATTCTTATGGAGCTTATATCGCAAGAGTATTTGCAGCAAGCTAGCCTGATAACATTAAAGCGTTAATGTTAATTGAACCCGCCTCAGAGCATGATGTTGATATTATGCGTAAGATTGATTTATCGCGCGCTGAAAAAGAAATTGCCGCGATAAAACGTGATGATATGAAAAACGGGATGTCAAATCAGTATGTAGACTTTTGGTCTAAGCGACCTTTGCCCGATTACCCACAAATAGCAGATATTCCTGTGACGTTTATTGCCTCAATTTAAAAGTATGAAAATCCGTCGGTGTTATTTTTTACTGATAAAGGGCGTGAAATGTGGGGGGAACTGCATGCAAACTGGGCTAATGCTTTTTCTCAAGGTGAGACAGTGCTAACCGGTAAAAGTTACCACTATCCACAAAATAATGAGCCAAGGATGGTAATCGCGCAAATCCAAAAATTGCTAAAGCGTACTCATTAAATAAAAAGCTAAGGCAGTTTTTTAGATTGTTTAATCAGTTTAATTAAAATGATAGTGAGTACCGCTGCTGGAAGTAACCAAATAAAATCACTCATTGTTGTAACTTCTTATAGTAATTCACTTAAGCTTTAGTGCTTAAAAGTAAAGTTAGATCAAAACTTTGGACATAAAGCGTGGCTAAAGCCTTTTTCGGTTAGCAAAAAAGTGGCGCTGGGCGTAGAAAATATATATTCCTCATGAAGAAGAAACGCGATTGTTCCTTTTATTTGCTCACCTTGATGCTCTGAGGTGTCGCTAATTAATTGTTCAGGATCTAACTGGCTTGGGCTTGGAAAGTTATTATAAAGATGCTTAAAAATTAACGTAGCAATTGTGTTAAAGGTATCGTTATTTTTCATTTTTTGAGAGTCCTTAATTTATATATGTAGCAACAAACTGGCTGTTTTAAATATAATTTTTAAATAATAACACATTAAAAATAGGTACATGATCATCCTGCTATTTTTTAAGCTTTAATTTTGCAAGCTGCTGCTTTCATTTATTAAAATGATGATTAATTGTTATGCTTACCCCGCTAAAAAGTACTGTGTGTTGCTAGTGTGTTGCGCAAAATCATAAAGTGTAATTGAAGAGTTGTAAAAATACGTTATCATTGTAAAACAACATGTAAAATCAAGCAGGTACTTAGCTCACGCTGACCAAGTTCGAGTTAATAACATCAACAAGGCAAGCAAGGACAAATTATGACACCTATGAAACCTTTAGCACTGGCAGTGGCTATGGTTGTTTTTTCACATCCGGCACATGCAGATACAGATCTTGATAAGGTAAAGCAGCAATTAAGCAGCTTACAAAAACAAGTGGAAATGCTGCAAAAGCAACTTGCAAAAGCAGAGCAAAAAAGTGAAAAATTAATCGAGCGCACCATTGAACAGAAAGAAGATATAGCTGAAGTTAAAGTAGCTAAACATGAACACAAGCCTCAGGGAATTAAAATTGGCGGTGCTGTTCGAACCAACTATAGCCACACCTCGTATGATGACGATAATAAAAATCGCGGTGGCGATTTTGATTTTGATATTTTTCGTCTAAATTTCTCAGGCGATGTGGGTGATGTAAAATTAAACGCTGAAATTCGCTTTTTTGATTATATGACCGCTGTTAAATACGCTTATGCAGCTTATGATTTTGCTGATGATTGGCAAGTTCAAGCAGGTATTACTCAGGTTCCTTTTGGTAACTGGCCATACAACTCACATAACTACTTTTTCAGCACTAACTATTACGTTGGCCTTGAAGACGACCACGATTTAGGGGTGTTATTTAAGCGTAAAATTGCCGATAACTGGCAGCTTGATTTAGGCTTTTTCAAAAATGATGAATTAGGTGGTGTTGATGGTTATGTAGATAACCGCAGCGATCGCTATTCTTACGACATTGTTGGTTTTAGAGAAGCCGGGGATGGTGTTTACGCTGAGCCGACCAATCCAATTGGTGAATATAATACGTTCTCAGGTCGTTACGGCTACCACATAGAGCATGAGGGTGGTAAAACTGAAATTGGTGTGTCAGCACTTGCTGGTGGCTTGCATGATGGTGTTGACCGCGCAGGTGACTACAACGCGTGGGCATTACATTTAAACAGTAATATGGGCCCTTGGAACTTGCAATTACAACATGGCGAATACAACTACGATATTGATAACGTAAACCGTATTGCTGTAGGCGCTTACTCGTTTTACGATAGCATGGCAGCGGAAGCAACTATGTCGAGTGCAAACGTAGCATACAGTGTGCCGGTGCAATGGGGCGCAGTAACAAACTTACAGTTTTATAATGACTACAGCGCTATTTACGACAAATCAGACAACAGCAAAGATACCTGGATGAACGTAACCGGTTTCTCGGTCGCTGCAGGTGGTTTATTTACATACTTTGATTTAGTTCATGGTAAAAACATGCCGTTTGTTGGTGGTTCATTAGCGGGCGATAGCAGCGAAACTGAACGCCGCTTCAACATTAATATTGGCTATTACTTCTAATAAGCTAGTATTCAAAGCACACGTCTATATACCGGGCGTGTGCTGCTTTGGTTTTTAAAAATTATTTTACCCTACCAATTTCAGCACCTACAAATTGATAAATCTTTAAGCAACTTCTAGTATAAAAGCTCAAATGGAATAAAATAAATAATCCATATAGCTTAGCTGGAGGCTAGACATCGATGATTGTCGTTAATGAGCAGGTATTATCAGATGTAAATAAAAACTTTATTATTCCCCCAAAACCACAAATTTTAAATGACCTTGAATTATTAGCATCTGCACAAGAGCCCTCGCTTTCAGACGCCGCAGAAATCATTGCTAAAGATGTGGCTATAGCGTCTGCTATCTTAAAAATTGTTAATTCACCCGCTTATGGCTTAGTACGTAGTGTGTCTGATATTAAACAAGCCATCATGTTTTTAGGTTGGAATGGCATAGAAGCACTTATTCCTGCGCTTAAATTAAAGCAAATGTTTTTACAAAAAACATGTTGTATTAGTTTAGAGCGTTTTTGGGATAACGCGTCTGAAATTGCTAATGTAAACATGATTGTTGGACAGCGAGTAAAAAATAAAATTCCAGTTGAATACTTAAATCAGTAAATAATCAAGCCGGGTTTGCAGCCTAGTTAAACGAGCGGTTATTTGTCGCTTTTATTAAAACGAATATGCTCAGTTTAATTAGACTAAAGTCTATAGGTTAGTTTTTTTCACTTATTGGTTTGTTTTTAATCGTTTGTCGAGATTAACTAAACACTCTAAAGTTTAGTTGTCGTCAACAAGCACGACTAACCAAATAGGAAACTAATCATGAAACGCTCACTTATCAAAACCATCGCTCTTGGCTCTTTATTAACTTGCTCAGCTGCTGTAATGGCTGATCAAAGTGACTACAAGTTAATGGTTATTGAAGAGGCTGCAACAGCCCCACAAGAATTCGAAGTTGCATTTAACAGTTGCGCATTAAATGTAAAATCAAAAAACTACAGCCAAGCTGAAGAAATTTGCTCAAAAGCAATTACATTATTACAGCAAAGTACAGGCCCACGTTTTAAAGTACGTGAGCTGACTTCATTTGCTTTAAGTAACCGCGGTGTTGGCCGTTTAATGGCTAAAAACGAAACCGCAGCGTTATCTGACTTTTACGAAGCACAGCAAATATCAGGTAACGAGTTAGTGTCGCACAACTTAACACGTGCTAAGCAAGATCTTGCTCTATAACATCTATTAGTGATTAAAAAAGCCCATGCTAATTTTGTTAGCATGGGCTTTTGCATTTATGTAGTTGGCTTATTTCATGTCTGTAAATTATTGTCGATTAAAAGTTGAGTCAATTTTTTTAATCCTTTACCTTTGTTGGTTATTTTCCATGCAAGGTATAAGTCTTGAATAGGACGTGGTTCAATGAGCTCCACAACATGAAGTGTTTTAGCTTTAATATGTTCAGCAATAAGGTTTACTGGTAAATAACCAATCCCGATTCCCGATAAAATAGCGGTAATTTTTTGTTTTACGGAGCTTACATAAAAACGTTGACTACCTTCGATTAAATTAGCTGACCACGGAATACTTTGTTTTGCAGAATCATGAACTATCACAGTGGTGTATTGACCAAGAATACTAGGCTTGATTGGTTTTTGCTCTTTTGCTAAAGGGTGGGATGGGTGAACCACAAGTACATTTTGAATATCCGTTATTTTCACTGCCCTGATCCCTTTTTGAGCAGGCACGGGGGCGGGTGCACCAATCACTAAGTCAACATTGTCTTCTATTAATGCCTCCCATGTACCGTTCATGACCTCTTCTTTTACATCAATTTCAATGCTTTTATGTTCAATTAAAAATTGTTGCAAAGCAGCAAAAACATTAGTTACGTCAATAATTGAGTCACAAGCAATCCGTATTCTAGGCTCCCAGCCATTAGCTATGGTTTGTGTTTGCTCCGATAAATTATTTATAGCATTGAGCACTTTACGCCCCTCGCTCAGTAAATGTTTACCTGCGGGGGTTAAAACTGCTCGCCGACCTTGGCGCTGAAACAAGGTTACATTTAATTGCTCTTCAAGTTTATTAACAATATACGACAGGGCTGATGGCACTTTATTAAGTTGTTCTGCAGCGGCTGCATAACTGCCACGATGCTCAATGGCGTCTAATACCAGTAAAGCTTCTATGCTAATAGGGGGTGTATTCATCATCATACCAAATATTAACTGTTCAAAATATTTGAACATATAAAGCAAATAATAGGAGTTATTTAATTTTAATTCAACTTATACAATGGCTGCATAATCAACAAAAACAATACAGGTAAACATTATGACGATTAAAAATATCACAGCTGCCATCACAAAAACTGAACAGTCTTTTGCAACTCTACCATTAAGGCTTATTGCAGGATTAGTGTTTAGTGCTCATGGGGCACAAAAACTGTTTGCATGGTTTGGTGGCTATGGCTTGGAAGGTACAGGGCAATGGATGGAGTCGATTGGCTTAGCACCGGGCTATTTAATGGCGTTAATGGCGGGTGGCGCTGAATTTTTTGGTGGATTACTACTCATCGTTGGTTTGCTGGTGCGTCCTGCGAGTTTTGTACTGGCTATCACTATGGTGGTTGCTATTTTTACCGTACATATAGATAACGGTTTATTTATGAGCAACAACGGTTACGAGTTTGGTTTATCGTTGTTGGCAATTACCTTAGCCTTATTTATTCAAGGAGCTGGAAAGCTATCCCTTGATGGAAAAATTCATAACAAATTAAACCAATAAGCTGATCATATAACTGATTGAACTTTAAGCTGCCAATCTGCCTAAGGTTGGCACATTCTACATACTTAGGAGACGGACATGGGATTACTTGTTAACGGTGAATGGGTCGATAAATGGTACGACACCGAAAAAAGCGACGGTAAATTTGTACGTCAAGACAGCCGTTTTAGGGATACTATTTCATCAGCGCCACAAAGCAAATTCCCCCCTGAGGCGGGGCGTTATCATTTATATGTATCGCTGGCGTGCCCATGGGCGCACAGAACGATTATTTTTCGTAAATTAAAGCAGCTCGAAGATATTATTTCTATGAGCATTGTTGAAGCGCCAATGATGGAAAACGGCTGGGAATTTGGCGAGCAGGGCGATCCACTTTATAACTTAGATTACGCCTATCAATTATATTTAAAAGCCGATCCTAGTTATGAAGGGCGGGTTACTGTGCCGATTTTATGGGATAAAAAAACGCAAACTATTGTAAATAATGAATCAATAGAGATCATTCGTATGCTTAATAGTGCGTTTAATGAGCTAACTGGCAATACTGATGATTATTATCCAGAGCCACTACGTGAAGAAATCGAAGCCGTGAATAACCGTGTCTATAACACCATTAATAATGGCGTATATAAAGCCGGTTTTGCTACTACACAAGAGGCTTACAACGCGGCTTACACCGCACTATTTGATAGTTTAGACTGGCTAGAAGCGCGTTTAGCTAAGCAGCGCTATCTCGTTGGTGATGTTATTACAGAAGCTGATTGGCGTTTATTTACAACCCTTATTCGTTTTGATGCGGTGTATCACGGGCATTTTAAGTGTAACCGTCAAAAATTAAGCGAGTTTCACCATATTAGCAATTACGTTAACGAGCTGTACCAAGTACCGGGTGTTAAAGAAACCGTCGATTTAGAGTACACAAAGGTGCATTACTATGTAAGCCACTTAACGATTAATCCAACACAAATAGTACCGCTGGGTGCAAAGCATCATTTTGATGCTCCACACGACCGTGAACGTCCATATTAATTAATGTTTATTCTTTTTGAGGAAAGACCATGATCAATCATTATCCAAAGAATAGTTTAGGCAGTGCCAATCACGGTTGGCTTAAATCTAAACATCATTTTAGTTTTGCACATTACTATAATCCAGCACGTATGGGCTTTGGTACATTACGCGTTGTTAATGATGATTGGGTTGCACCTGAAATGGGATTTGGAGCGCATCCACACAAAAATATGGAAATTATTAGTTTCATACGCAGTGGTGCCATTACTCATCAAGATAGTATGGGTAATAAAGGTATAACCGAGCAAGGAGAAGTGCAGGTAATGAGTGCAGGCACAGGCATTGTGCACTCTGAGTATAATCGTACCAATAAGCCTCTTACTTTTTATCAAATTTGGATTCAAAGTAATAAACAAGATGTGCCGCCGCGTTGGGAAAGTAAAAAATTTCCGACCGACGTAGCTAACGAGCTTACGCTTTTAGTATCGGGTTATGCAGAAGATGCGAGTAACACATTATTTATCAATCAACAAACACGCATTTATGGTGGAAAGCTTGCAAAAGGTACCACCATCACTCAGCGTATTGATCATCAAGCTTATGTACTTGCATCTGATGGTGTATTTACTGTAGATGACAAAAACAGTGTAATTACCATGAACAAAGGGGATGGTGCTGAGGTCACTCATGCTGATTTTATCACGCTAACTGCAACAACAGAGTGTGAAATAATTATTATTGATACACTAGCCTAGGCTATTCGGCTTAGTTGGGTTTATCTTAATGGCGCAGTAAACGCTGCGCCATTGTTTTACAAGCTTACAACACTATACCTTAAAGCTATCTACTTGCGATTTCATTTGCTTGTAAAGCGCTGATATATTTTTTGACTGCAGTGTTGTTTGCTCAGAGATTTGTTTCATTTGTGCTGCTTGTGCGGTTTCGGCCGACATTTGCTGCACTTTTTCAAAGGTGTGAGTTAGGTTGCTAAAAATACTAATAACGGCATCAAAATTACTTAGTGTGGCATTAGCATTTGTTTGACTGTTTTTAAAAGAATCTGATGACGCTTTTACATTGTTATTTAATCGTTGGATCATTGTATCTATTTCATCGGTGCTTTGTTGTGTGCGGGTAGCCAACATTCTAATCTCATCAGCGACAACGGCAAACCCTTGGCCTTGCTCACCAGCTCTGGCAGCCTCAATCGCGGCATTTAACGCTAATAAGTTAGTTTGTGAAGCGGTCTTTGACTTGTTCAGCGTTTTATAAAAACTCTGCTTTATTGGTCTCATTATCGACTGTGGCACTGAGTAGATTTTCCAGTGCAATACGTGCTTGGTATATGTCTCTGTCAGCATTTAAAATAACGGTAACGGCTTCAAAAAAAGGTTTCGGTTTGCCTTTTCATCGCGTTGTCTTGTATGTAGAGTAAACATTAGTCACAGTAGGAAGTTATGCCAAGGAAATAGATAAATTGATTGGTTGTTTTTTGTTCTACTTTAACGCGTTGAAAATTTTACCGCCAGATTTATTATCCTTACAGCGCGTATTACCTTAAAATAGCGTTAATTGGTTCATTTTTATAAAGGAATTCTGCTGTTAATGAATTCTATTTTCCCCAGCGTATTTGGCCGCCTGTTTACCCCACACCTCGCTGTTGATATTAATCAACAAGGTTTAGTCATTAACAATAAAAAGCTTACAGATACACTGAATTGGTGCGATTTAACCTCGCCTATTTGTTATGAATATGGGGTGCTTGGACAAACACTACGTTTTTCAACACAGTCTGGGCAGTATCGAGTGTGGATGAGGGCTTATGGCAGTCACCGAATACTTAAAGCCAAGACGGATCAGCTATGGGTCACTAATAATATTGAACCATTAAATGAGCTGCTAGAAAATATTAACCAATTTGCACATCATCAATTTTTGCGTCAATCCTATGTGGCAGATATAAAACAGCGCGTTAAACAACAATACAACCGCTGGTTACCTTGGATAAAAAAGAGTGAGGCATTGGCAGTCGTTAGCACGCAAATAAAACTACTCGAACAATATAGTCGGTGGAGCGATTCATTAACTCGCTTTTTACAGCATAAATACACACAGACACAGTTTCAGCGTTATGCTGGTTTTTTCGATAACGTTGAAGCAAACCCACTTACTGAAAAGCAAAGACGGGCATGTATTATCGATGACGATAATAACCTCGTATTAGCCGGAGCCGGCACAGGTAAAACCAGTGTAATGGTGGCGCGAGCGGGTTATTTAGTTAACAGTGAGCAAGCGAATTACGATGATATTTTATTACTCGCCTATGGTAAGCAAGCTGCCAGTGAAATGGACGAACGTATTAAAACTAAGCTGAAAACACAGGCTATAAAAACCGCCACTTTTCACAGCTTAGGTTTAACAATTATTGGTGAGGTTGAGAGAAAAACGCCTAAAATATCTAAACTTGCTGAAAACGAAACAGCTAAAATAAAATGGGTTGAAAGGTGTTTTGAATCGCTTGCTAATGCTAAGCCACAGTATGCTAAAGCATTGGTAAACTATATAAATAACAATCTTAATGACGTTAAAAGTGGGTTTGAAATAAGCACTGCAAAGCCTAATCATATAGCGCTTCTAAAAGAGATAAAAGCTGGCGGTTATTTAACCAAATTAGCGACATTATTTAGTCAATTAATTAGCGTGTATAAAACAGCAAATATAACGCTTGAGAACGATTCAAAGCAGATACAGCAGGCTTGGAAATTATTAAAGCCATTATTAGCTAACTATAACCATTATTTAGATACTCAAGGTGAAATAGACTTTGACGATATGATCCTCAAAGCCCTCGATTATGTTAATACAGGAAAGTTTATATCACCTTGGCGTTATATCATGGTTGATGAATTTCAAGATATATCGCCTACGCGTGCGGCGTTGGTTAAAGCGCTGCGCGATAGTAAGCCTAGAAGCTCATTGTTTGTAGTAGGCGATGACTGGCAAGCTATTTACCGTTTTAGTGGTGCTGATATGCGCCTTACCACAGAATTTGCCGCACATTTTGGTTCTACCACACAAACCATATTGGATGTTACGTTTCGTTTTAATAATAAAATTAGTGAGGTTGCTTCATGTTTTATCATGAAAAACCCTGCCCAGTTAGCTAAGCAAATTAACTCGTTATCACAAGTGACAGAGCCCGCTATTAGCGTATTAAAAACAGCGAATGTTGTCTCAAGCAAAAATACAAAAATAGCTGAGCTAAATAATGGGGCACTTGCCCATTTACTCGACACTATCAACAAAAATAAGCCCGCTGTTGTGTATTTACTGGCACGCTATCGCTTTCAGTTACCTACTAAAGCCGATATTAACGCCTTGCAGCACACCTTTGCTTCATTACAAATTGAGTGTGATACCTTTCATGGTTCAAAGGGTAAAGAAGCCGATTATGTAGTTATATTAGGTATGCATGGCGGGCAATTTGGATTTCCAAGCACTAAGCCATCGCCTGCAATGTTAGAAGCTCTCTTACCCGCTAAAGATTTGTATGCCCATAGCGAAGAGCGACGCTTATTTTATGTGGCGCTCACTCGTGCTAAACACAAGGTGTTTATCATAAGTGATGACAACAACCGCAGCTGTTTTGTTGACGAGCTCATAAACGAGCATCACATTGAGCTAAAAGAGTTAAAAAACATAAGCAGTACAGTGTTAGCGCAGGTAAAAACCGCTTAGTGGCAAACGAATAAGCTTAAGCGGTTTATCGCGTTAGTTAACCTGCAACAGGGGTGTTACCTGTGGGTATTTTTTTCATACTTTTTATGAGCATATAAATACAGGTGGTAATTAAACAACCACCTAAATAAATAAGCACACCATGGCTTGCATCAGAAAAATGTGTTGCCAACAACGGGCCTAATACAGAGCCGACACTGTAGCTGAGCAGCATTATTTCAGTGGCTGACACTATTTTTGCCATAGGTAAGGAGTCACACGCTAAAGTAATTGCAATCGGATAAAGTGCAAAACTACACGCACCTAATACAAAGTAACTTACAACTAATCCGCCAAAGCTATGTGCGTTTAATATTCCCATTACGCTGGCAGCACCAACAAAACAAAAAATAGCCATAAGTAAGCTTTTTATAATACGGGTTGATAAATAACTCACTAAAGGTTGCACCAGCATACCACCTAAAATAATCACCGCCATAAGTAAGCCGGTATATTGGGCTTGATCAGTTTGAGCGGCTATATAAACTGGTAATAACCCGTAAATAGGGCCTAGTAATAATCCCGATACTAAACAGCCTAAAATAGCAGGGCGGCTTAGAGTTTTTAACTCTTTAAGTGGCAGCTTTTGTAATTGCTGAGCATTAGGTTGGCCTGTGGTAATTAATAATGGAGCTAAAATAGCCAACGCCAAAAGGGCTACGACAAATAAATACGGTACGGCACCTTCAGTGCCAAGCGGTGTGATTGCTAATTGCCCCACAGCGCTGCCACCATATAAAGAGGTCATATATAAACCTAAGCGTTTAGCTCGCGCCTTAGGTGTATTTGCCATTAACAACCACGACTCAACCACGACAAATACTCCCGCAACAGCAATACCAGCAATAAAGCGAGCAGTTAACCACATAGTGGCTGTAGGGGAAATGATCTGTGCAATAACACTGATGATCAGCAACATTAAAAATGCGATAAATGCCATACGGTGGCCAATTTTTACTACCACACGCTCAATACACAGCGCGCCAATAAGTAAACCAAAATAAAAGACGCTGGCAAGCCAAGGCGCAAGATCAATACTTAACTTAAAAGCACTCAGTGATAACGGGATCAGGCTCATTAAAAAGCCCGAAGCAATAGCAAAAAAAGATAAACCAATAACAGGGGCTAAAGGATTATTTGATTTACTATTAGCGGCAAGTTCCACCATTAGATTATTCCGATAAAAAGGGTTTAAATAATTGCTGATTTAGGTGTGATAGTGGCGCGATTATTTGAAGCAGATTAATTTGGCTGCGAATTTATGCTGCTTTTTATACCAAGTAAAGTGTTTTTTAATTGCTCAATCAAAATAATTTTTAAAATGTTTTTTTACGTAAACTAATCGCTTAATTGCAATCTGATTGTAGAAATAAGTTAGCGTTTTTGTTTTATATTTGTTGAGTTTTTAAAAAGGGTAATAACTTAGTAATGGCGGGGCATAGTTTAGTAATGGCGGGGCATAGTTAAAAAATAAAGCCCATGTAGGGCTTTATTGGTGTTTATTTTAGTGCATGGCAAGCGCAAGCTTATGGTACAAACCAATACCAACAATCACATTAAACGGAAACGTTACCCCTAAAGAGCTCAGCATAGCTAGGCCAATATCAGCCTTGGGAACGGCTGCTTTAATCGCCGCAGGGGCTGCAATATAGGACGCACTAGCCACTAAACTACCGAGTATCACCACCGAGCCTAATTCTAATTTTAATAGTGTGCCTACAGTTACGCCGATAGTACCTAAAAATAGCGGAGTGACAATAGCAAATGCAGCGAGTCTCCAATGCTGCCAAGGAAATGGGCGCAGAGTTTGCGCAGCCACTAAACCCATTTCAAGTAAAAATAACGCCAGTACTACTTTAAAACTACTGGTTAAAAGACTGGTTACTTGGCTGCCTTGCTGTGTGCCGTACATCATTCCGATGAGCACACCGCCTACCAATAAAATCACGCTTTTGTTAGTGAGTGTTTCGTGCCAAAGCGCTTTGAGCGACAGTGTATTACTTTGGCTATGTTGTTGGTCGAGTTTACGATACAGCATTAAACCGACAATAATGGCAGGTAATTCGAGCATCACTAAATACAGTGTAACCTCAGCACCTACCTCTAATTTAGCCGACTCTGCATAAGCCAATGCAACTGCAAAGGTACCTGCACTTACCGAGCCATAATGCGCGGCAATACTGGCGCTATTGGCCACACTGAGTCTAACAATATATTTTAAAATAGGGTAAAGAGTGAGGGGAATAAGGCCACCGAGTAACATAACCGAGGCCATTTCAGGAAGAAGCTGCCAGCTTAAATTTCCATGCAGCACCATGCCACCTTTTAACCCTATGGTGAGCATTAACAATAGACTTAGCGTGTCATAAGTGGCTTTAGGTATCGCTAAATCAGAACGTAAAATCCCCGCCACTAATCCTAAAATAAAAAACATTACGACGATATCAGGCACACTGTTCTCCTTTTTGTTATTAGTTACTCAATTTGTTAAACGGCGCTATTGTAAACCTATCTTTGTATAGTAAATAATAAAATGAATGATAGTATCTTATAGATAAAAATCTATGAGGTGAGTAATGAACATAAGGCAACTATCATTTAGGCTACTCGAAGTCTTTATGAGTGTAGTTAAAACCGGCTCCATTAGCGAAACTGCTCGGCAATTGCATTTAACTCAGCCTACCGTTTCTTTGCAAATTAAGCGCTTACAAGAAGCCGTTAATGAGCCTTTAATTGTTATGCAACAGCAAAAATTACAGGTTACCGAGGTTGGCTTACAATTATTTAGAACTTGTGAGCAAGTGTTTGGCCACTTTGATGATTACCAAGACTATTTAGCCGAGCTTAAGGCGGGGAGCGCGGGCGCTGTAAAATTGCCATGGTAAACACTGCACAATATATTTTGCCTAAGTTACTTGGGCCTTACAGTAATGCCCATCCCCATGTAGAGCTGCCATTAGAAATTGGCAACCGCTCTGCAGTATTAGCGCGTTTTGAACGTGGAGAAGACGACATTTATGTGTTTAGCCACCCACCATCACTTGAATATGCCCAAGCTGCGCGTTTTTTACATAACCCCTTGGTCTTTATTGTGCCGCTTGATCATCCGCTTGCCGATGTAAAAGCATTAACATTAGCTGATTTAATGCCATATCGATTTTTATTAAGAGAGCCAGGCTCTGCTACGCGTATGCTTTTTGAAAGCGAATTACAAAGCCGTGGTTTAGTCCTTAGCGATAGCGTGCAAATGGCCAGTAACGAAGCCATACGAGTTGCTGTTTCCTCGGGAATGGGGGTTGCGGTGCTTTCCCATCATGTATTACCAAAAGGTGATAACAGTTTTAAAGTGCTCAATGTAACCGACACCTGCTTAGCAAGCCATTGGTATTTTGTAGTGCGCACAGACAGGCATATTTCTCATGCTGCGCGCAGCTTTTTAAAATTTGCCCAGCTGAATTTAGAGCAATATCTCGATAAGCAATGGGTGCGTAATGAGCTAAATGGGCTTAATTTAAAATAAAGAGTTAAAGCGAAGCGAATAACAAATATAAGTTGGTATTAAAGTTGCTATAGTTATTCCATACACGTATCTAAGTGAAAATAGTTAAAGATAGATATTTAACGCAAAAATGGATTTGAGCTGATGACATCAATAACCTTTAAAAATCAATATAATACTTATGTTAGTACAATAAATAAACCGGCAAAAGCTAACGAAGTAGTGGCAACTTCTGGCCCTGTGGCAACAGCTAAAACCAGTGATAGCGAACAAACACAAATCGCAAGCACTAAGCCACAAGAAAAAAGCTTTTTAGAAAATGCGCAAGAGGCGCTTATTTATCAACGATTAGGGGTTGATAAAGAAACAATTGCTGAGTTAAAAGCAGCAATCGATGCATTGGCAGAAAAACTTCAAGAGCAAGGTGCTGATATAGACACCATTAAAGAGCAGCTTGCAGAGTTACAAAAAATGCTAGAGCAAGAATACGAAAAAGGCACTGATCGAATGGTCATGCAACCTACGCATGAAAATGGCAAGCTTGTAACCGCGTTAGCTTAGATAACGACACGTTGCAAGCTCATTTACTTCTGATTTTAAATAGATTTTAAGTGAATTATGCACAAATAGGGCAAATAGACGCTGCGCTTATAGAGCAGTGATCTAAACCATAACTTTCATCTGCAACCAAAAAACCAAGCTTAGGCATATAAAAGTATCAACATGCCTACACTAAGCAAGTTGCCTTTAAAGAGATTAAAGTCATCAAAAATTCTCTGCCACTTATATTTAAATAAATACCTACCCAAAAAAATATCTAAACTAAGCATTATCATTAGCCACACTAAGCCTAGCTTTAAAGAATCTAGGTAATTTGCAGGGGCAACCCATGGCAGGGCTAACTAAGTTATAGCAAAAATAATGGCGATGCCTGAGAGTAAACTAAGTGTTTTAGCGCGTCGTTGCCCATATAATCGATGCAGAACTCGCACCCGAATGTTGCCATTAATTTTCTCGCCTAAAGCAAGTAATAAGCCTATGGCTAGGGCTTTTAATAACATGATGATTTCCTTAAATTACAAAGGCCAACAGTTAAACATTTATTTCAAATAGTTTACATCAATACCCAATTATAGAGCCATTAGTTAGCCTTTTAATTTATAACCATCGGTATTTGTTGTTATTGTGCGCACTTTTTTATAAGGTGAATTTTGCTTATAAAAATAACAACGGGATCAACCGATGAAAACTCTACAACAACAACTTGGCCAGTATGGCTTGTATCATCGTTCAAAGCGTAACGTATTAACTCATTTTTTTGGTATTCCACTCATTGTGTTTGCCGCTTTATGCTTACTCGCCCGAATTGAAATCCCTATTGCTAATTTTAGCATTGATGGCGCGCAAATTTTTGTATTAGCCTCTGTGGTTTACTATTTTATGTTGAGCTTTTCGCTTGGTTTTATCATGGGAATTATTTTCACTTTATTACTGGTAGCTGCACAACCAATTGCTGCTATGGCTTTGGTGCCATGGTTAGCAATTGGAGTTGGGGTGTTTGTATTTGGCTGGGTATTACAATTTATTGGTCATTATTTTGAAGGTAAAAAGCCCGCATTTGTTGATGATTTAGTTGGCTTAATTATTGGCCCTTTGTATGTCACTGTTGAGCTGTTGTTTTTGATGGGCTTTTATAAAAATTTAGAACAGCAAGTGAATGAAATAGCGGGCCCAACTAAAGCATAATCAGTTAATAAATATAAGGTAAACCATGGATTATAATAATAAAACAGTGTGGATAACCGGCGCATCATCAGGTATTGGTGAAGAACTTGCAAAACAATTTGCAGAGCAAGGTGCAAAGGTTATTTTATCAGCGCGAAATACCGATAAACTCAACCAAGTAAAAGACGAGTTAAAAGGCGAGGGGCATCGTATTATCCCGCTTGATTTATCAATGCCTGAAGCCGTTTTGCACGATGTTTCAGCACAAATAGACAGTTTAGGCCCGATTGATATTTTAATAAATAACGGCGGTGTATCACAACGTAGCTTATTTTTAGAAAACGACTTTAAAGTGTATCGCCAACTTATGGAAGTAAACTACTTTGGCTTAATTGCACTCACTAAAGCGGTATTACCTTCAATGGTAGCGCGTAAAAGCGGCTCTGTAGTGGCTATTAGTAGTGTGGCAGGCAAAGTAGGATCTAAGTTCAGAACCGGATATTCAGGCAGTAAATACGCTGTAGTAGGCTTTATGGATTGCTTACGAGCAGAAGTGACAGAGCACAACATACATTGCTTAACTATTTGCCCAGGCTCCATTAAAACGGCTATTGCCCATAACTCATTAAACGAGCAGGGAGAGGCACAAAATAAGCCTGAACCCTCTATTGAAAATGGTATGAACGTTAATGTGGCCGCGTCAAAAATGATCACCGCAATTTACAATAAAAAAGATGAAGTAGTGGTTGGCCAAGGGTTAAGTGGTTGGGCACCGTTTATAAAACGGTTTTTCCCTAGTTTATTTAATCGCTTAACCGCCAAGGTAGAATATAAATAACTAAGTACAGTACTTAAACGCCAGCATTTAGCTGCTTAGCTCTATGGCTGTTTTTGTACCTTCCAAGGTGGGTTTAATCTATTTTCTCCAGCTTTGTAGAGTTTAATTTTATTTCCTGAAGGGTCTTTTAAAACCGCTTCTTTCCATAGATACCTTTGCTCTGTGGGTTGCTGTTCGAATACGATCCCTTTTTTGATTAACTGCTGGCACAATTGTTCAAGGTCATCGTTCTCAAAATAAATTACAGAATGATTTTCAAAAAATTCACTTTCTAAAGACAATGAAAATGTAGAGTCACCTTCAGGGCAACTAAAACGTGCATAATGAGGTGTATCAACAATTTGGGTAAAGCCAAGTGTGCGATAAAAACTCACCGCTTCATTCATATCTTTGACTGGCAAAGTTACTTGATTCAGTTTCATTCAAACTCCCACTTCAAAAAATAGATAAATTTATATGGATTTACTCTCGTCCTGGCTCATGTCCCTCATAACGAGGAAGCTGAGCATCTAAGTCTTCCCAATTAGCTTTTGAGGTGATGAAATTATGCGATATGGGTCGCTCTGCTATATCGCAGGTCAACGCGCCTAATCGAAGGCGATACCTTTGAGGAGATTGAGCGTTAGCACTATAAATTGGAGCGCCGCAGGTTTTACAAAAGTACTTACGTTTACCTTCACTACTTTGGTAAAAAGTAAGTGTGCCGTTGTAGTCAGTTAATGTCAGATCACTGGCATTAATAAATCCATTAGTAGCAAAAGCACTGCCACTGGCCTTACGACAAAGCGAACAATGACAATGAATAATATCAGTAACTTTACCATTAATTGAAAAGTTGATTGAGCCGCATAAACAACTACCTGTGTACATCTGTATTCCTTGATTTAATTATAATTTTTTCATTATATTGCATTTTTTCCAGTAAATTTTTGATGCTTTATGGCTTAATTACACACTTTACTAAAAATGCTTTCCTCGCACTCACAAAATCATCAGCGCTTTAATATTCTGCTACTTCAAACAATGCATCACCTCTTTTGGACTAGATTAATAATTCCACTAATTAACGTTAATGTAAATAATTGTTTATGCGAGTTTTTAGGTGGGTTATGAGCATAAGTGAGAGAAGGCAATAATGCTATGAGTATAATGAGCTGTGCTCAATTAAAAGCTGGTTACGATGGTGGTTAAGTTGGGGAATTATCTGGTTGGGCTTAAGTGAATTTAAAAAAGGATGTTTGTAAGTATTAAAACCCCGCGTTTTTAACGCGGGATTGGTTTGAATTGGTAGGCTATATGTTTACTTGGCCTTTTTGGCTTCGAGCGCTTCTATTTCATTCCAAATTTTTTCAGCCTCATCAGTTAACATCGCATAGCTTTTTATATCGCCTTTTCTTTGCGCTTGCATGCCTTGTTCTAATTTTACGTCGTATTCTTTACGTAATTTTTTGATTGGATCTGGCTTTAAAAATGAAAACATCAACACCCTCGTTGTTTATTAGCTAGTTACATTAACAATACGCAGTGAAGACGCAAAAAGTTTGCTGTTACTGTAATAGCGTATTAAAAGATTATTGTGGGTCAAGGCGCATAATGCCTTGGCCGTCCAATCCTAAGTAAATAGTGCCATCATCACTTTGTGCTAGACTGCGAATACGACCAATGCCTTCCAGTAATTTACTTTGTTTAACGACATTGCCATCTGCTATTTCAAGTACGCTAATAAACGCGTATTTCATTGAAGCGATTAAAAATTTTCCTTTAAGCTCAGGATATTTGTCACCTTTTACGAGCAGCATGTCTGAAGGAGCAATAGAGGGTGTCCATTGTAATGTGGGCGCTTGCATGCCTGATTTTTCGGTTAAATCGGTAAACGAGGTGCCACTGTAGTTAATACCATAGCTTACCACTGGCCAGCCGTAGTTAGTTTTAGGTTTAATCATATTAAGCTCATCGCCGCCACGGGGGCCGTGTTCGTGTGCCCAAAATACATTATTTTCACCATCGAACCACATGCCTTGTGGGTTACGATGCCCGTATGACCAAATCGCTGGTTTTGCGTCTTTTTGGTTTACAAATGGGTTGTCGGTTGGAATTTTACCATCGTCGTGTAAACGATAAATTTTACCGCCATCGCGGCTTAAATCTTGTGGGTTAATATCTCGTGAGCCGCGATCGCCAATCGAAAAATACACATAGTTTTGGTTATCAAACACAATACGGCTGCCGTAGTGCTGGCCTTTTTTAGAATTATGCTCGCCTTTGTATAATTGTTGTGGCTCGCGTAATTGGCTGTGATCGTTACTTAATTTTGCGCGCATAAGTGCGGTGTTACTGCCAGCACCGTCACCTTCACTGCTTGAGTAAGTGATATACAGCCATTGATTATTAGCAAAATCAGGATGCAGCTCTAAATCAAGTAGGCCGCCTTGGCCGTTGGCATCAATTTTAGGTAGCCCAGAAATTTTAGTTAAGCTGGTGGTATTTTTACGCAATAAATATAAGGTGCCACTGCGCTCGGTTATTAATAAATCACCGTTTGGTAGAGCCTCAATAGCCCAGGGAATAGAAACCCCTTGGGCAACAGTGACCGGTTTTACATTAAGCGCTAATTTATCTAGTTCTTTAAAATCAACTGCATGAGCACTAAGGCTGGTAAGCGCCGAAAATGCCAATGCACAACTGGCTGTGGCGAGTGTAGAAAATTTTTTACGCGTTGTTACTTTGTTCATAATGGCTTCCAAAATTAACTAAATTTTAACCACCTTAGCACGCTATTAATCACAGTGTTAAGTATTTGGGATGAATGAAATTGCACGCTATTTAACCGCTTTAATGTTGGTTTTTAGCTTAATGAGTTTGTTTATGTCCCTCAGGTGTTTAACTAACTTTACGGGTATAGGAATTAAAGACCGCTTTAAAAAAATTGAATAATTACTCTATTAGGGTTGAAATTTAAAAATTCGAGCGTACACTTGTGCGCTGAAAGTTTAGCTTACACGTGTAGGCTCAAATATTTAAAGCCCAGCACATGTGTTTGCGTGAATTCGCTTAACACAAAGTGATGGGTAGTCGATTTAAGTAGAGAATTAATAACCATGCTAACTTCGGTATTAGACCAATTTTCAAAATGGTTTTTACACCATCAAAGCTTTGCCGCTTACATAGAGCCTTTAATACAGGTCGTTAAACCTGCATGGCGAGCCGGCTTTTTTCGTGCGCAAATTGTTGATGTACACGCGTTGAGTGGTCAGTTTTTAAGTGTAACGCTTAAACCCAATAAACAGTGGCGCGCCCACATTGCGGGCCAGCATATTAGTTTAACGCTTGAGCTCAACGGGCGTTTGCTTACCCGTGTATTTACGATTGCTTGCAGCCCCGCGCAATACAAAGCAACCGGATTGCTGCGAGTTTTAATTAAAACCAATGAGCAAGGACGTTTTACAGCTCAGTTGCAAAGCACATTAAAGGCGCCGTCGTGGTGTAATATTTCTGCGCCAAGTGGCGACTTTGTATTTAAAAGCTGGCATAAAGCCAGCACCTTTGTTGCTGGTGGCTCGGGTATTACACCTATGCTGGCAATGCTTAGCCAGCAATTAGCAAATACTCAGCACACTATCAAATTACTGTATTTTGCAAAAGCTAATGAGCACCAATGCGTTGAAGAACTTGCCGCATTAGCAGAGCGTTATGCGCATTTTTCTTACTTGTTACTCACTCGCGATATGAGCCCGCAATTAACTACGCATATAAACATCGATGACAATCCTGATATTTACTGCTGTGGGCCAGCAGCGTTTATGCAAAAAATTGCACATTTTGCAAACCAGCATCATTTAACCTATTACCAAGAAGCCTTTGGCCTTGCATTGCCAAGCTTAAATGATGACAGTCAATTTACTGTAAAAATTAATAATGATCACCACGACGTAGCAGCGAATGAGGTGTTGTTAACTCAGTTTGAGGCAAAAAAACTACCTGTGCAGCGAGGGTGTGGGATTGGTATTTGTCATCAATGCCAGTGCATTAAAAAAACGGGCGTGGTGCGCAATTTAAAAACCGGTGAGTTATCAGATAACGGCGAGCAGTTAATTCAACTGTGTGTTAGCCAAGCGGTCAGTGATTTGGAGTTACAGCTATGACAACCATAAATTATCAACAATTAGCCGAAGATTTAGATGGCATAAAAATGTCGACGTTTGCCAAAGTAGGGCAAAAGGATGCTAATTATATACGCTCTATTGTCCGCAAGCAGCGACTGTGCGAAATAGGTGGGCGCATTTTATTAATGCTTGGTTTTGTACAGCCTTTATTGTGGGTGGCGGGTGTGTTGTTACTGGCTTTGGCTAAAATTCTCGACAACATGGAAATTGGCCACAATGTAATGCATGGTCAATACGATTGGATGAACGACAAACAGCTTAATTCAAAAACATACGAGTGGGATATAGCCTGCGACGGCCAAAGTTGGAACCGAGTACACAATTTTGAGCACCATACTTACACTAATATTATTGGCAAAGACCGCGATTTTGGTTATGGCTTATTAAGATTAAGTAATGACTTTAAATGGCGTTTAAAAAATACTTGGCAGTTTATTACCTATTTAAATTTAAGTGTGCTATTTCAGTGGGGCGTGTCGTACCATGAGCTGGCGGGTGAGCGTGTGTTTATAGGTAAAAAGAAGCCAAACCGCAAAGGGGCTGTAGCGCATAGTACGTTAAAAAAACGCTTTTTTAGTAAAGGGGCGCGCCAATTAATTAAAGACTATGTTTTGTTTCCACTTTTAGCGGGGCCTCTTTTTTTATGGGTGCTAAGCGGTAACTTATTAGCAAATTTAATTCGTAATTTATGGACATCAACCATTATTTTTTGTGGCCATTTTACCGAGCAAACGCATATCTTTTACGAGCAAGACTGCAAAAACGAAAGCCAAGGGCAGTGGTATTATCGCCAAGCGCTGGGGTCGTCAAACATTAAAGGGGCACGTTGGTTTCATATTTTAACTGGGCATTTAAGCTTTCAAATAGAGCATCATTTATTTCCTGATTTGCCATCGTCCCGTTATCAAGAAATTGCGCCTAAAGTACAAGCTGCATTACAAAAGCAGGGCATTGCTTATAATACTGGCGGATTTTTTCATCAATACACTTCAGTGTTAAAGCGTATATTGCGTTATTCATTTAAATAGAGGTTAATAAAATAACCGCAACTATAATGTATGCATTAATTAATCAGCTAACTATAAAATGTTAGCTGAATATTGCATTAAAGAGTTGGTAAGCGCTTTTTTGATTAAATAATCATCAGTACATGCAAAAAATTCTTCTAATTAATTTAAAAACAGCTCGTTTTGCTATGGTTAAATAGTAGCTGGTTGTCATACAATGGAGAAAAATAGACCACACAAGAGAGAATAAAAATGGCAGCATTTGGTACTGTGTTTATGCCGCAGATGATTCAAGCTAAGTTTTCTGACAACCAGTGGGGCGAAAGCTCAATTGTTCCTTGCGATAAGCTTGAGTTACATGCAGGTGCGCACGTTCTTCATTATTCAAGTACATGTTTTGAAGGGTTAAAAGCCTTTCGCCATGAAGATGGTTCAGTAAATATTTTTAGAATGGATGCAAACATTGCACGCATGCAGCAAAGTTCTGAATTATTGAGTTTACCTGCTGTTGATGGCGAGATGCTAAAAACAATGATCATCGATATTGTGCGTGAATACGCCGATGAAACGCCGCTTCCTCCTGGTTCTATGTATATTCGCCCAACCCACATTGGTACGGAAGCTGCCATTGGTAAAGCGGCGGCACCGTCAATGAGTTCATTGCTTTACACGTTATTATCGCCAGTGGGTGATTATTTTTCAGGTGGCGCAACTGCGTTACGTGTTTTACTTGAAGAAGATGGTATGCGCTGTGCACCGCACATGGGTATGATCAAAAGCGGTGGTAACTATGCCAGCGCACTTGGCCCAATTTCAGCAGCGCGCACTAAATACAAAGCGGATCAAATTTTATTTTGCCCAGGTGGCGATGTGCAAGAAACCGGCGCGGCCAACTTTATATTAATTGATGGCAACGAAATAATTACTAAAGCACTCGACAGCACCTTTTTACATGGTGTTACTCGTAATAGTATTTTAACCATTGCGAAAGATTTAGGAATGACGGTAAGCGAGCGTAACTTTACCGTAACTGAGCTTTTAGAGCGTGCAGCAAAACCAGGCACTGAAGCAGCACTTTCAGGCACTGCAGCAGTATTAACACCAGTAGGTACGTTTATCCATAACGATAAAGAATACAAAGTGGGTAATGGTGAACCAGGGCCAACAACAGCACGTTTACGTCAAGCATTGAACGATATTCAATGGGGTAAAAGTGAAGATACACACGGTTGGTTAACTAAAATCTAATCGGGTTCTAGGGTCTGTTGACCTTGGCGGATTAAAATTTGTTCAAACTAGGGGCGGTTTAATCGCGGCGCGAGGTTTGTAACCTAGTGGGCTAAGTAAAAACCGAGCAACAAAGAGTAAATCGTCCCTAGGCAGAACCCTTCGGGCAGCGCCTGTTTGGCATTGATGCTGCGTTATCGCCTATTTATGGGGAATAACCACACCACATAGGCTCTGCCTTGCCTAAATAACCTGAGCTGCACATAAGAAATGGAACTAAATGCCCTTGCGGTGATCAGATCTTTCGACCAAGAAACATAAGATTACCGAGGCAAGGGCATGAATAACTTAGATGCAATTTACGTAGATGTCGATGATTTTTGTTTATTGTTTGAGCCTCAATGGCTTAAACACCTAATAGAATCAGGTGAAAAGCAACGCATTAAGCCATCTCGACTATCCTCTAGCGAAGTGATGACTATATTAATTGCTTTTCATCAATCAGGTTATCGCGATTTTAAAACTTACTACACCAAATTTGTTTGTCAGTATTGGCGACATTATTTTCCTGATTTAGTCAGTTATACACGTATGTTGAAGTTACTTCAGGCCACGTTACCTGCTCTGTGTAGCTATCTGAAGCAGCGCTTTGATAAACCAACAGGCATTGCATTTATCGATTCCACTTCTCTCAAGGTGTGTCACAACATGCGTATTCCTCGCCACCAAGTTTTCGCGGGAGAAGCCAAACGAGGCAAAGGAACAATGGGTTGGTTTTATGGCTTTAAACTTCACCTCATCATGAATGATGAAGGTGGTTTATTAGCTGTAAAAGTGACAGCTGGGAATGTTGATGATAGACAGCCGGTATTAGATATGGTCGATAATGTTACAGGTAGTTTATACGCTGATAAAGGTTATGTATCTGCAAACTTAAAAGCGGAACTTGCTGAGCAAGGCATTGATTTTATTACAGGTCAACGAAGTAATATGAAACGTCAGCCAATATCATCTTGGGATAGAGCGATGTTATCAAAGCGCTTCATCATTGAAACAGTTTTCGACCAGCTGAAAAATATGGCTCAAATAGACCACACAAGGCACCGCAGCTGCATCTCATTTATGGTTAATTTAATGGCTGGATTAATTGCCTATACTTTTCAGACTAAAAAGCCGAGTATAAAAGTGACTCGGCTTTAATTCTTATGCAGATCTGAGGTTAAATACCAAACAGACTGCTGCAAATTTAACCTTGAAAGATCAACAGACCCTAATCTATTAAAAAGCCACACTAAATAGTGTGGCTTTTTGTTTTTAGCTGCAGCTTAAAATTTCATTTCAACTTTGCCGTAAACATAGCGGCCATTAAAACCAAATGGCGAAAAGCCCGAGTAAGAGAACAAACGAGAGAAAGTGGTTACATCGCTCACTAAATCACGAGTTGGATCTGGGTATACATCAAACACATTATTCGCGCCTAAGCTCAGAGTAATGTTGTTATTAAGTGAATAGGCAACATCTAAGTCGGTGATCCACTTTGGCTTGAGCACTTCGTTACGCTCTGGAATTTCTGATGGGTCTTGTGTTTCACCATAGCGAGTGCTGCGAAGTGTGGTACGCCATTCGTTTAGTGTCCATGTCGCGCTTAGGTTGTATTTATTACGCGGGGTACTTACTTCAAAACGGCGCAGTTCATTACCCGAAAACAAATTATCTTGTTCAACACCTACGCTTTGTAGCTCAGCGGGTGGGGCAATAATATTGGTCACTTCGTTTTTGCCGTAGTTATAGCCTAAATTAAACGCTACATCGCCGTAGTTATCGGTCACTAGGTTGTAAGAGGCAACCACATCAACGCCACGGGTTTTGCTATCAATCGCGTTTAAGAAAAACCGCCCTTGGTTAGCCCCTGTGCCCTCAAGTAAGCTTGCTACACCTGCGCCCGACAGGTTATTTGATAACACAATACGGTCATCAATTAATATTTGGTAATAATCAACAGATAAGCTGAAATTAAAGTCGGTTGACCAGGTAAAACCTACCCCGTAGTTGGTGGCTTCTTCTGCATCTAAGCCCGGTGATCCCAATGCAACGGCTACATCACTACTTGGGGCAAACGTCCCTGTTTGTGTTGGAATACCATCAACAAACACGGTCGCTACTGAAGTAAAATATTGTTGTTGCAGAGAGGGCGCTCTAAAGCCGGTTGATACAGAGCCACGTAATGCTAAATCTTCTGTTAGCGTATAACGGGTAGCAATTTTACCATTAAGCGTATCACCAAAGTCAGAGTAGTCTTCGTAACGCGCTGCGACGGCAACGTTCCAGTTATCTGTAATAAAGGCTTCTAAATCAACGTAAAGGCTAACGTTATGGCGGCTGTTATCACCCGCAGACTCAGGTGTGAAACCGGGGAATACTTGCGAACCTGCAGAGCCAAATGGGCCATTAACTGGATCGGTTACTGCGCCACCAGGGCCAAAAGTGCCTTGTGCGTATGAGGCTTCTTCGCCTGCTTGAATTTCGTAGCCTTCACGACGATACTCAGCGCCCACTGCGACGTTAATTCCACTAGCTAAAAAGTCAGCATCAATCTCGCGGCTAAAATCAAGGTTAATAGTCAGCTGATCGTAAGTAAGTGTACCGGCATCGAAACTGGTTTGACTGCTAGGCCCATATGAGGTGTTTAAGCTATCAATAACACCGAAGTTAAAGGCATCTTGGCCGTATACAGCAGAAGCGTCGTAATTCCATTCATTAGCAAAACCTTTTACGCCAAGTGCTAACGAAAAATCGTCAATATCTGAGGTGATCACCGGTAAAAAGCCATCAGGATAAATATCTGCTACGTTACGGCTGTCTTGTGCGCGACGATAAAAACCTCCGCCCTCGCCTTCACGCTTGCTGTAAGAGCCAAACGAGTAGAGCTCGGCATCGTTAGTTAATTGATAACCAGCATTATAAAACAGCGCAAAGTCTTCAACGGTGCCATTGCCAAAGTTATGATTGTAACGATCCCATGTGAACTCACGCGGATCAAGAGAGCCATCAGGTAGGCGGGCGTAATTTTCGCGCTGGTCATAATCAGAGCGATTCGTTGAGCTACGATCGCGATATTCAGTAGAAATACTTAAAAAGCCGTTATCGCCCAATTCAAACCCCATATTACCTTGCAGGGTTAAGGTTTGGCCGTCGGTCAGCGAGCGGTCGCTGCCTTCATTAAAGGCTAAGTTGCCATTGGCGTCTTCAGAAACGGATTCTAGTTGAGGCACACCCTGCATTTCAGTTATGTTTGCTCCATATACAGCACCTAGGCTGCCGCCACTGCTATTACTTTTAAGGACTATATTAATCACACCGGCAATAGCGTCTGAGCCATATTGCGCTGCGGCACCGTCGCGCAATACTTCTATTCGCTCAATGGCATTGGCTGGAATAGCGTTTAAATCAACCGATGATGACCCACGACCGGTTGAACCGTTTAAATTAAGCAGTGCATTACTATGGCGACGTTTACCATTGACGAGCACTAAGGTGTGATCAGGTGCTAAGCCTCGCAGTTGAGCTGGGCGCACATGGTCGCTGCCATCGGTGATCGATGGCTGAGGGAAATTAAAGCTTGGTAATAAAGTGCTCAGTAGTGCATTGGTTTCAGTTTGCCCTGAACTTTTTAGGGCATCACCGCTAATGATATCAATCGGAACTGGGCTGTCTTCAACTGTGCGGCCGAGTCGGCGAGAGCCAATTACACTAATTTGTTCAATATTTTCTTCTGCTAGTGTGTCTTGCTGTGCGGCATTTACCGACCAGGATCCAAGTAGTGCAGCGGCAACACTGAGTGTAATGGTTTTTTTTGCTGTAAATAGCTGTTTTAGTTGCATGATTAGTTTCCCTCATTCAATGCTCTACAGGTAATTCAATTATTAATGAACTAATTAAAATTTCTATTGTCAAGGTAGACCATTTTTACAACCAAGGTCAATTGAATTACATTCAAGCTACAATTTATTTACAGTGGCAGGTGGAGTATTTGAGTAGCTTGTAGCGTAAGTCGCCATTTACCATTTGATTTTACCTGTGAGCATATCTTTAAACATTACCCAATCGCCCCATAAACTATACAACGGGTGCTTAAATGTAGCAGGGCGGTTTTTTTCAAAAAAGAAATGCCCAACCCACGCAAAGCCATAACCAATCACTGGTAATAACCATAACAACATAAGTTGTGAGCTAAAAAACGCATAGCCTGTTAGTAACAGTACTAAACTACTGCCTATAAAATGCAATCTACGACAGGTTTGATTGCGATGCTCTTTTAAGTAATAAGGGTAAAAGCGTTTAAAGCTTGTAAAGGATTGGGTTTCTGTCATTACTTAGCCTATTGGTGTTTTAACGTTGTTCATTAAAGTATTTAAGCGTAACTAAGCGCAGGTTAACAGCGATAAATGACGTTTACCGCATCTTAATAGACAAAAGCAGTAAAAGTTAATAACTTAGAGTGATTATCAACAAGGGAATAAAATAACAATGCTAAAAAAAACACTGACCTGTGCGGTTGTAATCGCACTTGCGGGTTGTTCACAACCTGCAAAAAACACCACTCAAAATGAAGTAAAAACAGCGATGAAAGCAGTTAACTATCTAAATTACCCTGAAACTAAAAAAGGCACAGTGGTTGACACTTACTTTGGTGAAAATGTGGCTGATCCGTATCGTTGGTTAGAAGATGATATGAGTGATGAAACGGCTCAATGGGTTAAAACACAAAATAACCTAACCTTTTCTTATTTAGAGCAAATACCGTACAGAGATACGTTAAAGCAGCGCCTTGAAAAGTTAATGAACTACGAAAAAATCAGCGCGCCGTTCACCGAAGGTGATTACACCTATTTTTACAAAAATGATGGCCTGCAAAATCAGTACGTTTTATACCGCAGTAAAGACGGCGGCGAGGCTGAGATTTTCTTAGATCCTAATACCTTTAGTGAAGATGGTACCACTTCAATGTCGGGCTTATCATTTTCAGAAGACGGCTCATTGTTAGCATACCAAATATCGGAAGGTGGCAGTGATTGGCGCAAAATCATTGTTATAGACACCGAAACCAAAGAGCAAGTAGAGCAAGCACTGGTTGATGTTAAATTTAGTGGCGTAAGTTGGTTGGCAAATGATGGTTTTTATTATTCAAGCTACGACAAACCAGAAGGCAGTGAGCTTTCTGCAAAAACTGATCAACATAAAGTGTACTACCATAAATTAGGCCAAGCCCAAAGCGAGGATACGCTAGTATTTGGCGATACCGCTGAGCAAAAACACCGTTATGTGGGCGCTAAAGCGACCAAAGATGGCCGCTATTTGTTTATTAGTGCTAGCGTATCGACCTCAGGCAATAAATTATTTATTAAAGATTTAACTAAGCCAGATAGCGAGTTTGTTACCGTAGTGGGTAATACCGACTCTGATACCAGCGTGATTGATAACGAAGGCAGCAAGCTATTTTTGGTTACTAACTTAAATGCTCCAAATAAAAAAGTAGTGACGGTTGATGCAAGCAACCCGCAACCTGAAAACTGGCAAGACTTTATTCCAGAAACCGAAAACGTACTTAATGTAACGCTTGGCGGTAACACATTCTTTGCCAACTACATGGTTGATGCTATCTCTAAAGTGAAGCAGTACAACAAGCAGGGCGAATTGATCCGCGATATTAGTTTACCAGGCGTTGGGACGGCGGCTGGCTTTGGCGGTAAAAAAGAGCAAACTACGCTTTATTACTCATTTACTAACTATAAAACCCCTGGCACGACTTACAGCTTTGATGTACAAAGCGGTGAGTCAAAAGTATATCGTAAGTCAGGGATTGATTTTAATAGCGACAACTACACCTCAGAGCAAGTATTTTATACCTCTAAAGACGGCACTAAAGTACCGATGATTATTACTTACAAAAGTGATATTGAATTAGACGGTAGCAACCCAACTATTTTATATGGCTATGGTGGCTTTAATATAAGCTTAACACCTCGCTTTAGCTCTACAACAGCGGCTTGGCTTGAGCAAGGAGGCGTATACGCAGTGGCAAACATTCGTGGCGGCGGTGAGTATGGTAAAGAGTGGCATAAAGCAGGTACGCAATTGCAAAAGCAAAACGTATTTGACGACTTTATTGCCGCCGCACAATACTTACAAGATAAAAAATACACCTCTAAAAAGCGCCTAGCACTGCGAGGTGGTTCAAACGGCGGGTTATTAGTCGGTGCCGTAATGACCCAGCGACCTGACTTATTTCAAGTGGCGTTACCTGCGGTAGGTGTACTGGATATGCTTCGTTATCATACCTTTACAGCGGGCGCTGGTTGGGCATACGATTACGGTACAAGCGACCAAAGTAAAGAAATGTTTGATTACTTAAAAGGCTACTCGCCAATTCATAATGTAAAAGCAGGGGTTGAATATCCGGCGACGATGATCACTACAGGCGATCATGATGACCGCGTTGTACCGTCGCATTCATTTAAATTTGCAGCAGAGCTTCAAGCGAAGCAAGCGGGTACTAACCCAACGCTTATTCGTATTGAAACCAATGCAGGCCATGGTGCAGGTACACCAACCAGTAAAATTATTGATCTTTATGCCGACATGTACGGTTTTACGCTTTACAACATGGGCATTAAATCACTTTAATGTGACTTTATAAGCTAACGAAAAGCCGAGTTACTTAAGTGACTCGGCTTTTTTATGCTCACTACTTTATTGTATGGGTGAGAACAACCGTTGATAGGTTTTATAAGCGTATTCGTCACTCATACCGCTTAAGTAGTCACAAATAATTCGCATGCCTTGATGGTGTTTTTCGGCTTCTAGGTAAAGTGCTTGCGTGGTTTCGGGTAATAACCGCATTGGATCGCTGGCAAATGCGGTAAACAGTTCAATAAGCAGATTTTGCCCTTTAAATTCTATTTGTTGCATTTGTGGGTCGCGTATCAAGCGTTGAAATACAAAATGTTTAAGTATTTGTAATACGTTTTGGTATTGCTGATCTAATTTAGCGGTGTGCTTTAAAATAGGGCATTCAAAGGCATCGTTTTGTATGTCTAAATGAATATGAATAATAAAGGTATTTACTAATTCACCAATGGCATCTTTGCGCTCATGTTCGTGCTTTGAAAATAATCGCTCTGTAAGTGATTTAAGTAGCGTATTTAACCAATCATAGTTGAGTGCTTGTAAGTGCGGCAATGCATGGGTTAACCAATCGTCTAGGCTTAACACATCGGTGGCTATGGCATCTTCAAGGTCGTGTACGGCATAGGCAATGTCATCAGCCAGTTCCATAATGGCACTATCAAGAGATTTATAGCGTGTTTTAGCTCGGTATGAATCTACAATATTTTGGCTGGTTAATAATGCTTTATCGTTTTGGCTTAGTGGTTCAATGATCCAATTAAATATAGGTGCATCGTCGTTGTAAATACCTTTAGCAGGTCGCCAGTCGTCGGCTTTTATAAACGCGCGTTGTTTATCTACTTTGGGAATGTTGTACCACAGCTGGTTGATAAAACCAGGGTACTTTATAAACCCTAATAATGTGCGTCTTGTTAAGTTCATGCCATAGCCATTACTGTAAGGCTCTAGTTTGGCAACTATTCGTAGCGTTTGTGCGTTACCTTCAAACCCACCATGATCACGCATCATGTAGTTAAGCGCAATTTCTCCGCCGTGCCCAAAGGGCGGATGGCCGATGTCGTGAGCTAAACACAAGGTTTCGAGTAATCCGGTTGATGGAAAATGTTCAAAACGAGGGTGCTGGGCTTTTAAGTGACGTAATATGCCCGTGCCTATTTGCGATACTTCTAAAGAATGGGTAAGACGTGTGCGATAAAAATCATTTAAACCAATACTCATTATTTGAGTTTTGGCTTGAAGGCGTCTAAATGCTGCAGCATGAATAATTCGAGAGCGGTCTATTTGCCAAGGAGAGCGGTTATCGTTTGGGCGGTGCTTATATTGTTCAATTATTCTATTTTGCCACTGTTTATCCATGTCACAACCTATCTCTATATCTACGACTTTAACGCTTAGTATATTATAAATAACTCACAATAGGCGTATGAATTTTATTCAGTTGTTCGGTATTCGCGTTTATAAAGTGGCTTAGGTATAATGAGCGTTCGTATGTATGTGACTACACCATACATAACTTAGAGTTTAATTGAGATAATACATGTTAAAAACTATTTTTCAGTTGTTGTTAGCCGCCCTTGTTATTTGGGCACTTACTCATCCATTTATACAAACTGATGAGTTTGTTTCAGATGAACAAACACGTGCCGACGACATTAAAAAAGAAAAGAAGAAAGAAAAACCATTGCACAATGTTAAGTTGCCAAAATTCTCAGAATACACCGATGTAAAAGAGAAAAAGCATGCGTTTTTTAACTTCATTAAGCCCCATGTAGAAGCCGAAAACAAAAAGATTTTACAGCAACGTGCAAACATTGAAATTGCGCGCATGATGCTAGAACACGACGAGCCGTTAAGTAAAAAACAAGCGAGCGATATTAAAAAAATACTTAAATTATACCGCTTACCTGAAACCTTAGACACGCTTACACTAACTCAAGCGCTGCGCCGTGTAGATATTATTCCTAAAGAACTTGCGCTAATGCAAGCAGCTAATGAGTCGGCATGGGGTACCTCTCGCTTTGCCCAAATAGGCTTAAATTTTTTTGGCCAATGGTGCTACAAAAAAGGCTGTGGCATGGTGCCAAGAAGACGTAATAATGAAGCCGAGCATGAAGTGGCTGCATTTAAATCGGTTCGCGCTGCAGTAACGTCATATTTTAGAAATATTAATACACATAATGCTTATAAACAATTACGCAGTATACGTGAAGATTTACGCGCACAGCAAAAGCCAATTAAGGCGACTAAGCTAACCCTTGGGCTGATGTCCTACTCAGAGCGTGGTGAAGCGTACATTGAAGAGCTAAATACGATGATCAATCAAAACCGAGCGTACTTTGATGAATAAACCAGTATTAAAATTAGTGACGACTATAGCGACCTGTTTTTTAACAATAGCGGCAAATAACGCCTATGCCAAAGAGTTTGTTATGTCGTATGACGGTTTTTACGACCGGTTAAAAGTAGTAAACAAAGGTGATTTTCAATACGCCCGTGTAAACTTTTATATCAGCGATATTGGTACTAATGAGGTGTGTAGTATTAAAAGCGGCACTATTCTAACTGAAAAAAATGAGTACCCGCTTAATTACACCGACAAAGCGCAATTGTTATTACCGTATGATAAGCAGCTTGATACTGACAAAGCGGTGATTGTGGTTCAGCCTAAAAATCCGGTTCATGATTGTCAGTTAAAGCTTCAAATAGAGGCCAACGAGCTAGAAGGGCTAACCTTTTCAAAGCAATCATTATTAACCATTAATAATGAGCTTGAAGCGCTTTTAACAGACTTGTCGGGCTTTTTTGTTAGCAAACTAATGTGGTTTTTACTGCCTGAGCAAAAAGGGGTGGTTGTTACTTTTAATGCGCCTAAACAATTTGATGATGAGCACATAACATGCGAAAAATCAGTGTGTTATTTTGAAGTAACAGACAACTGGCAAAACGACACCAAAGTATTGGCTGATATTAACGAGGTAGTTAAAGTAACACCTTGGATCAGTAAGTAATAAATTAATTGGTTTGATTATAAAGCGGGGTCAGGTTTGACCCCGCTTTTTTTATTACTAAATTAAATAATAGCAGTGGGGCTATTCATGAGTGCGCTTTTTTCATCATGAGTAACAACTTTATTGCGACCCGTTTCTTTGGCAAGATAAAGGCGTTTATCAGCTTGTAATAGCAGCGCTTGCATATTTAAATCGCGAATAAGTGCGCTACTTACTCCGGCACTAACAGACAGTGCAATGCTATTACCATTAAAATAAAAGGGATATTGATCAATACTTTTGCATAGTTTTTGGGCTAACTGCCTTGCTTGAGTAAGATTTTTTTGGTTAAGGAAAATAGCAAACTCTTCTCCGCCAATTCGAGCGGTAATGCCTGCTTCAAAAAACAATTCGTTAATATGTTGTGCAATCCACTTTATTGCTTCGTCGCCAGTTTCATGGCCATATTGGTCGTTCACTTGTTTAAAAAGATCGATATCGAGCATAATTAACGACACTCTGCTGTCAAGCGGTGCAGTGTGGGTTATTTTTTTACACAGGCGGAAAAAGCCTCGCCTGTTTAATAATTGTGTAAGCGGATCGTGATACGCTAAGTTTATTAGTTTTGATTCTTCATTGGCAAAAGCAAAAAACGGCAGAATTAATGCACTGGCTGTGGTTAAAAATAAATGCGAGACCAATAATAGTTGTAATCCCGCGGCTAAGTTCGCCTGACTAATTTGGCTAAAGTAGGGTAAAACAAGGAGTACAACTTGCAACAGCATTACTACACTGTGTAGTGAAAAGCAGGCAATTAGTAGTCGTTGCTGTACTTTAGCAACACTGGGGGTTTTGACCATTAAATAGGCCGCGTAGCTAAATAATACGGCAGTAATAATACTGGTAATAATTTGCCCCGCATCAATGAGATACACAGCAAGTAGCAATGTGCAACATATAGCACTGGCATAATATAAAGGCGATAGCTTTACTGCAGGTACCGTACTTTGTGGTATTAACCCTAAAATAAGCAGGAGTGGGGTTAAAATAATAAATAGGTAAGCAAAAAAGTAAGTTAAAAGTGGATAGTCAATCAGCCCTCTTGAACCAATTAGGGCAATAGCAGTTATAAACGAGCAGCAGGCAGTAGCAAAAAATAAAAAGCTAGGTTGTTTTTTATATGAATACACAGAAAAAAAGAACACCGCAATAAACAAGTTAAGAATAAAACAGAGGCTAATTAATGTGGGTAAATGAAGCATGTTTTAGTTGCTCTTTTAGCTGAATAAGAAATAACGCTTAACTCATTATTAGATAGTAACACTAAAATAGCAAGGGAGTAAAAAGTATTGACTTTATACTCCCTCGCTACAATCTTAACCCTTTAAGACCTCTCGTTAAACTAAACTTTTTAATGCGGCATCGATTTCAGAAAAGTGAAAACGGTAATTATTTTCTAATGCTTTTTTAGGCACCACAAATTGGCCTGTTGTAAGTAGATCTGCCATTTCTCCCATTAAAACATTGAGCACAGCTGCAGGCATGGGCATAAAGGCTGGGCGTGACAATGCTTTACCCAATGATTGGCTAAATTGTTTATTGCTCACCGGGTGCGGGGCTGTTGCATTTATAGCACCAGAGATATCTTGATTACGAATCAAAAATAAAATGAGCTGCACCATGTCATCAATGTGGATCCACGACATACCTTGCTCGCCATTGCCAATTGGCCCGCCTAAACAAAGCTTAAATGCAGGCAACATTTTTCCAAGTGCGCCGCCTTTATTAGCCAGTACAATACCTGTGCGAAGTAAGCAAACACGAGTATCGTCAGACTCAGCTTTTAATGCAGCGAGTTCCCAATCTTTACAAAGTTGGTGACTAAATTCATCGTGTGGTTCTGTGTTGTTTTCATCAACTTGGGTTTTACCTTGGCGACCATAATAGCCTATTGCACTGCCTGAAATAAACGTATGTGGCGGTGTATGACATTGACTAATTGCATCACTTATGGCTTGGGTAATAATAATTCGGCTATCGCGTATTTTTGCTTTTTGTTTATCACTCCAGCGTTTATTAACGATAGGTTCGCCGGCTAAATTAATGACAATATCGACCGTATTAAAATCGACATCGTCTAAGCTGCTAATAGCATTTACTCTGTGGCCTAACAACACTTTAGCTTTGGTTGGGTTTCTACTTAGTACCGTAATGTCGTGGTGGTGCAACAAGAAAGGGCATAGGTGCCTACCAATTAAGCCCGTGGCGCCTGTAAAAAATATATGCATTGCAACTCCAAAATTATAAATAAAGCGGGATGTTTAAAATTTATACTCCCCAGCTCAACGATTTGCAAATTTATACGTACTAATCATTATTATGATCACCCATAAATATTTCATTCTATTGGGTTTTGCCTTACACTGAAGCCAAATAACAGTAATAGGATAAGAGTATTGGCAAGTTTAACTGGGGTAAATAAAAGCTTAATTATTTTTGCGGCGTTGGTCATTGTATTGGCGGGCATTAAAGCCGCAAGTGCTATTGTTATTCCGTTTATTTTGGCAGCATTCATCGCCATTATTTGTAGCCCACTCATTAATTTTTTTGCTCGCTACCGTATTCCAAAAGGCATAGCGGTTGTGCTTGTGGTGCTTATTATTATGGGCTTAGGTGTCAGCTTAGGCGGTTTAGTGGGGCAGTCGGTTAATGACTTTTCAAAGCAGTTACCTGAATACAAAGTACAGTTAAAAGAAGAATTTGTATGGCTGGTTGATATGGCGTCGCAATACAATATCTTAATTAATAAAGAACAAATTTTGTCTATGTTCGACCCCGGTAAAATGGTTGATGTTGCCACCAATATGTTAACCGGCTTAGGTAGCGTAATGGCCAATATGTTTTTAATTATTTTAACGGTTGTTTTTATGCTGTTTGAAGGGCCCATACTTGGTAAAAAAATACATTTAGCACTGGACGATCCTGACAGCAAAATCAAGCAAATTGACCGTTTTTTAGACTCTATTAACTCTTATTTAGCTATTAAAACCTTAGTAAGTTTAGCCACCGGTGTAATTGCTGGTTTTTACTTGTGGATACTCGATGTTGATTACTTTGTACTTTGGGGCGTACTGGCATTTATGCTTAATTACATTCCTAACATTGGTTCAATCATAGCGGCTGTGCCAGCACTGTTACTGGCGCTTATTACTCAAGGTCCTTTAGTGGCAGGCCTCGTTGGCGCGGGTTATTTAACTATAAATACCGTAATGGGTAATATTGTAGAGCCAAAATACATGGGTAAAGGGTTAGGGCTTTCTACGTTAGTGGTGTTTTTATCGTTAATATTTTGGGGCTGGTTATTAGGCTCTGTGGGAATGTTGTTATCGGTGCCGTTAACCATGATTGTAAAAATAGCGCTAGAAGCCAGTGACGAAGGGCGTTGGTTAGCCACTATGCTTGGCACAGGTGAAGAAACCGTTATCAAATCAGAAGACTAATACCTTACAAAGGCGTGCCTACATAGCACGCCTTTTAAAAAGCTAAGTATCCATTAAATTAGCTAAGGCGTTATCTACAGCGTTTATAGCCCCCTCTAAATAGCCAGCTTCTTGTTGTGCAAACTCACTCCCCACAAAATGCACTTGTAACTGTTTAAGCTGCTCGCTGAGCCCTGAAAAATTAAATTCAGGATGCTGCGATACACCTAGTTGGTCATCCTTGTTGGCCACAAATTCATCCTCAGCCCAATCTTTTATCGTGCAATCAGTGGCAGTATAAGCCTGCTCACCATAAAAACAGCCAAGCTGATCAAGGCAGGCTTGGGTTAATTGCTCGCGAGTTACTTGACTTCGCTGTAAGTAAGGAATGCCAATAAAGCCAAATAGAGGAGGATGAGCATGATCACTTGCTGAGGCATCATGTATTTCTACCAATGGACCAACACGGCTAAAACATTGCCCAGATAAATTTTTATCTCGCCAAAAAGCGTGCTCAAAGGTGGCAACAAACTTTGCTTGGCCTGCCATCGATGTAGGCACCGACGTTAAACGCTGTGTTAAAACATTATCAGCCCATAAATGCGGAGTTAAATGTTGGCTGATCATACTAGGGGGTAACGCCAACAGTAACTGTTCGCAAGTAAAGTGCTGCGTACTCACTTGGTAATTAGCGCTTATATGCCAGCCGTTGGAGAGGTTTTTCACTTCGCTAAAAGCGTGTTCTAATTTAACGGTGTTTGGCTGGTCATTTGTAGATTATGGCCCAGAATATTGTAGTTTTACCGCACAAGGGGTTGATGGTGGTTTCTTTAAATCTGACTTGGTTGTTTCTACTAAAAAACGGAAGCCCGTTAATTGTGTTATACAGTAATGACCTTGAAGTGACTCAAAATAAAATTGAAAAAGCTGGAGGCAAAGTAATTAAGCCTACATTTTCATTTCCCGGTGGTAGACGATTTCACTTCAGCGATCCTAATGGAAATGAATTTGCGGTATGGTCAGAGTAATCACATTGCAAACTATATAACTACAAAAATGCAGTCTTTAAGGCTGCAGTTCCCAAAACACCAATAAACTATTCACTTAATTACCAAATCAAACCAAACCTAAGCACACATCGCTTACCTATAAACTAATTAAAGCCCCATTTTAAGCTGCTGAATAAACTGCTCGGTCATTGCTATTTCACACTCTTTGTAGGTAACAACGGCTTGTTGTGCATTAGGTTGTTTTAGCATGTAGCGCCATTGGCAGCTTCTTTGAATGTAGTTGTCTTTTGCGTTAATACTTAGTTTAAATAATGACAAAATTTGGGTGTTGCCGGTTTCGCTTTCTAATGCCGATAGTTCAAAGGTACGCTTTTGGATCCAGCTATCTTGTTCTTGCTGTACTGTATTTAATTTGGCATCTAAACATTGTGTATATGCTTTGATTTGTTCGGGTAGGGCGTTCTTTTCAAGTGTGCATTCTTGCGGCGCTGCAACGCTTGGAACAGCCCAAGCAAATAACAGGGCTAGAGTAAAACAAAGGATATACTTACTTTTTTTCATGGTAATTAAACTCGAGAATAAATTTTGCGCCGCCCAAACGTTGCGACTGAGAAATAGTTAACAACCCGTGATACGACTTCACCAAGTCAGATACAATCGCCATGCCAACACCATGGCCACTCTCGTAAGTATCAAGGCGAGTACCGCGTTGAAGCAATGACTCGCGTTTATCTGGTTGAATACCCGGGCCGTCATCACAAATACTAATGCTGAGCGTTTTAGCTTGTGAAACGTCAATACTTACTTGGGATCGACAGGCTTTGCAGGCATTATCTATTAAGTTACCTAATAACTCCATTAAATCGGTTTTATCGCCTAAAAAGTAATCTTTATCACTCACTTTGCAATTAAATATGATGTCTTTATCGCGATAAACCTTACCCATTGCACTTAAGATAGAGTCGATAACCGGTTTGATGGGGGTTTGCTTTTTCCATGTATCGGAAGCCCCAGTAGCAGCACGTTTTAATTGGTGCTCGATCATCACATTAATTCTGTCGAGTTGTTCTTGTGCGTCGGCATCGTTGGCCAGTGGGCTTGATTTTAATACCGCCAACGGCGTTTTAAGTGCATGTGCTAAATCGCTGAGTGAGGCGCGGTAGCGCTCTTTTTGGCGTTGCTGCGACTCTAACAATAGGTTGAGGTCGGCTTTTATTGTTTGTAGCTCAACGGGGTATAAGCCTTTAATTTCTTGAATATCACCCGATTCAATGGCTTTTATTTCTTTATCTAGGCGCTGCAGCGGCCTTGCACTCCAAATAAAACCAATAGCCATTAACCCTGCAATGGCAATCCCCATTATAAACATCCAATCGACTAAGGTTTGTTTAAACCCGTCCATTAAACGCAGTAGGGCATCGTTGCGTTTTAGTAAAATAAATCGTGCTTGTTCTGATTGGTCAATATTATTAAGAATGACCGTTAAGCTTAACTGCCAATAGGCGGTGTTGTTATAAACCACGCGTCTAAAGTCTGCGGCACCGGCTTTGGGCTCTATATACTGAGGTACAAAATTAACGTTAACCGCAGACTCAGAATGCCAAATAGGCACATCGTCACGGTAAATCATGGCATAAGTATCAGAATTTAAGTTGTTGAGTTCGGGCGTTAAGATAGAGCTGGGCATAATAATACCGCGCTCTGTAAAATCAACCTCGGAGATGAGTGAATACAGGTGCGCTTCGAGGTTTTTTTCGGTGGCATCAACAAGTGACGCGTAATACGCCTTACCTATGGAGTAAAACAAAATAGGTAAGGCGACTAATAAAACAAAGACAAGGATAAATCCTTGCCTTATTTTTAACGAAATCTGCGGTGCTACCACTGGCTTTTAAGCCTGTAACCACGCCCACGCAGCGTTTCTACTGGGTTAAGCACACCGTCTGGGTCGAGCTTTTTACGTAAACGCAGTACAAACACTTCAATGACGTTTGAATCAAGATCGAAATCTTGGTCATAAATATGCTCTGTTAACTCAGACTTTGAAATTACTTTTTGCGGGTTAACCATTAAGTATTCAAGTACTTTATACTCGTATGCGGTTAAGCTCAGCTCTTTGTCATTTACCCACACTTGTTGTGAACGCGTATGAATTTTAATAGGGCCGGCTGTCATTTCTGGGTTTGCTTTACCTGCACTTCGACGAATAAGCGCATTACAGCGAGCAATGAGTTCTTCAACATGAAATGGCTTAGTTAGGTAGTCGTCAGCGCCGGCATCTAGGCCTTCAACTTTGTCTTGCCAACGATCGCGTGCCGTTAAGATTAAAATAGGGATAGTGATGCCTTGGGCACGGGCTTTGTTAATAAGCTCAATGCCGTCTATTTTAGGCAGACCTAAATCAACCACCGCCATGTCTAAAGGGTATTCTGTTATATGAAAAAGGCCCGCTTCGCCATCGTGACATAAATCAACACTGTAACGCTCTTTTTCTAATGCATTGCGCAGATTGTCTGCCAAATGTAAATCATCTTCTATTACTAAAATTCGCATTGGTTAATCCTTTTTCACTTCGCCAGTTTTTTTGTTTATCTTCAAATCGACGACGTGGCCGTCAGCTTTTAAAATTCGTACTGTATAAAATTGTGTTTCTTCAGAAATTTTTAATGTTGTACCGTCTGTGGTTTGTTTTGCAAGTATTACTGCTTTCTTTTTGCTTATCTCAATTTTATCGGGTGTGCTGTTAGTATTATTTGCATGGGCAAAATTAGCCAAACAAAAAACAGCGATTAAATTGAGTGTTAATAATACACGCATTACGAAACTCCTAGAACATACCTGCTTAGCCTAAAAACTAAGCCACTAAAATTTAAATACTCTACTGGGTATTTAAATTTTATAAGACAAAGTCTAATTAAAAATGAGTGAACAAACCCTGAATTACTGGTTGCAGTTAAACAGGGGATCCCACATTGATATTAAGCAGGGAACACTTTTTTGAATGGCTTAACGATTGAGTTTTCATATACGCCACCCGCAACATAAGGATCATCTGCGGCCCATTCTCTGGCATCTTCTAAAGAGTTAAATTCAGCAATCACTAAAGAGCCAGTAAAGCCTGCATCTTGAGGGTCTTCACTATCAACCGCTGGAAGGGGGCCGGCTGTTAATAGTCGGCCTTCGTTTTCTAGCGTTTGTAAACGTGCTAAATGAGCAGGGCGAGCGGCTTTTCTGTGCTCTAAGCTGTTCTGGACGTCCGTTGAATAAATCATATACAACATAAAAATACTCTCAAAATTTGTTAAATTTAATTAACTGCATACTAGCATAGCGTTGATAATTGGTGAATTAAAAGTGTTTATGGCGATGTTTACAGCAAGAATGTTTTTTTACGCGGTAATTGCTTGAAAAGCGTTGTGTAACACTGGTAGAGTCCCTTGGATAAAATAAATAATAACAAGGTTATTACATGAGTGAAAATAGAGAGCACTTTAGCTCCCGCTTAGGATTTATATTAGCAGCGGCGGGTTCTGCTGTGGGCATTGGTAACTTAGTAGGCTTTCCAGTTTCTGCGACTAAGAATGGCGGTGGTGCATTTTTGCTCGTCTATGCTTTGTTCGTCGCATTCATTTGTTTACCCGTCATGATGGCCGAAATGGCTATGGGTCGCCACGCACAAAAAGATCCTCTTGGTGCATACAAGGCGTTAGCCAATAACGACAAAAAATGGAAGTTTGCTGGCTTTTTAGCCGTGTTAACGCCATTTATGATTGCCGTTTTTTACATGGTGATCACAGTGTGGATTTTTGGTTACTTAAGCCAAACCGCATTTGGTAATTTGGATAAGTTGGCAAACCCTGGGCACTTTGATGAGTTTATTAATAGCTACACGGTGTTTGGTTACATGGCACTGGTTGTGGTGATTGTTAACTTAATATTGGTCGGTGGCGTAAAAGATGGCATAGAAAAAGCGGCTAAATTTTTGATGCCGGCGTTATTTGTCATGCTTATTATATTAGTGGGTTACGTACTCACCCTTGATAACGCAATGGCGGGAGTGAAGTACTATATCATTCCTGATTTTAGTAAAATGAATGCCAGTGTTCTTAATGGCGCATTGAGCCAAGCGTTTTTCTCGTTGTCGTTAGGTATGGGTATTTTAATTACGTATGCCTCTTACATTTCTAAAAAAGATGACATTGTGGGTAGTGCGAAAATGGTTGCCATTACCGACTCATTAGTTGCCTTTGTTGCAGGCTTAATGGTGTTACCGGCTATTTTTAGCTTTGACCCAAATACCGATCCAACAAAGTTATCTGACTCGTCAGTTTCAATGATTTTTGTGTACTTACCAAAAATATTATTAGCGTTACAACACGATATTGGCTACTTTGGTGCCTCTGCCGTGGCGTTTATTTTCTTTTTGCTGGTATTTTTTGCCGCAATTACATCATTGGTATCGATTGTCGAAGTGCCGACTGCCACACTAAGTGACCGTAAAGGTATTAGCCGTAAAAAAGCGCTAGGCATACTTACCTTATCAACCGGTGTGTTAACCATTATGTGTATTATGTCGTTTGGTATGATTGACAGCCTCACGACCCTTACTAGCTACGGCAGTGGTAACAAGAGCTTTTTTGATATTGTATATGACGTGTTCTACGACACTATTTTACCACTCAATGGTTTAATGGTGTGTTTGTTTGTAATGTATAAATGGAAGAAGGTTCGTTTAAGTGAAGAGCTAAGACAAGGTTCGCCTAATTATGCGAATAGCTTTATGGAAAAGTACGTTAACTTTTCACTGCAAACGTTTATTCCAGCGATTTTACTGCTTATTTTTGTAAACACCGTTGCGACCAAGTTTTTTAATATCAGTATTTTTGGTTTTTAATTAAACTTAATTTAATCAAGCCGCGCTTGTCGCGGCTTTTTTGTTGCGGTTAGTTAATTCAGTGCACCCGAATCTAAGTAGTCACCAATCCCTAGGGTAAACATCCAAATGCCCCATAAGCTGTGCTCAATAACACAGGCAAAAGTTGAGCGGCTTTGCGCGTAGGTATAGGCAAATAGTAAGCCACCGACAAACGCTAAACTAACAGCTATCCAATTGGCGTATATAATATGTGCCAATGCGAATACACTGGCACTAATAATAATGCGCAACCATTTACTGGGCATAATGCGCTTATAGCGATGAAAAAAATACGTTCTAAATATTAACTCTTGCGGGATCACCGACAACAAAGGGTAGAGCAGCAATAGCATCAGCCAATCGATGAGGTTTTCACGCGGTAAAGTAAACCAGTGTCCTTGGTAGAGTAGGTTATAAAACACCCCTGAAAATAATGCGCCAATAAAGAAAAAGCTAAACATACGGCGCTTCACAGCAGAAAAATGCCCCATACTGGTTAATCTAATGCGCTTAAAGTGAATGTCGTTTAGCAGCAGCATACAGCACACACTCATTAAAATGATCAGTGCTGGAATAAGCCAGTTAGATAAATACTGGCGAATATTAAAGCCAATTAAAGGCAGGATGATAAAAATAAAGGTAAATTCAAACCAGCGGTATTGATTAGCGTTCACGTTTGCTCACGGTGATTTTTATTTCACCTTAGCAAGCGATTAAGTCATCTTTATGACTATAAAACAGCCAAGCTGATTATATTTAACGCCACTCATTACCCCTTATGCACTTTGGGCTTGGTTAAGGTTGACTTACCCCCTTGTAACCCTTAGCCTGCCTGCTTTTATTTTTACATCATTGTATTGCCACGCTAGTTGGCTAAAGCCAGCGCGTGTATTTAGGAGCAAAAAATGAATAAGGCAGAACTTGTTACAGCCATGGCACACACGAGCGAGTTAACAAAAAAAGACGCACAAGCAGCGTTAACCAGCTTACAAAAGGTGATTACCAAATCATTGTCTGAAGGCGATCAGGTACAAATATCTGGTTTTGGCACTTTTGCATTAAGTTATTACCCAGCCCGTACAGGTCGTAATCCACAAACCGGCGAAGCAATAGAAATAGAAGGGGCTAATAAAGCCGTATTTAAGCCAGCTAAAGCGTTAAAAGACAGCCTTTAATTGTCAATGCCTGTAAGGGAGTTTTGTTATTCAAACAAAGCATGTACCTTGCAGGCTATTTTTATTATTCCTAAGTGGTCGTGTAGTATCTGCAACCACTGTAAATAATTTACATAGCACTCTAATCTCCTTATATAAAACGCCAATATTATCAGCATGTTATTTTTGGTATGTGGTATGCAAACTTCCCTGTGTATCAAAAATAAGATAAGGATTATTTAATGAGTAATTTACATAGCAGCACCCGTTTACAAGGTAAAAAAATTGCCATTTTAGCCACCGATGGATTTGAACAAAGCGAGCTACTTTCGCCGCAAAGCGCATTACTAAAGGCGGGCGCCGATATAGAGGTGGTGTCTATTAAAGAAGGGCAGATCACTGGTTGGAATAAAGATAATTGGGGTGAAAAAGTAACCGTTGATAAATTAGCATCAGATGCCAATGCCGCTGACTATGATGCACTTTTATTGCCAGGTGGTTTGTTTAATCCCGATAGCTTACGTCAAAATAAAGATGCCAAAGCGTTTGTTGATGGCTTTTTTGGAGCTAAGAAAAACAAACCCGTGGCCGCTATTTGTCACGCGCCGTGGTTATTAGCTGAAATTAATAAGCTCAGAGATAAAAAAGTGACTTCTTTCCCTAGTATTAAAAGCGATTTAATTAACGCCGGAGCTCATTGGGTAGATCAAGAGGTGTGTGTTGATAACGGCTTAGTCACTAGCCGCAGCCCTGCAGATTTAGATGCATTTAATGCAAAATTTATTGAAGAAATACTTGAAGGTAAGCACCAAGCGCATTAGCTGTGGGCTTTTAAATAGAAAAGGGCATATTACATGCCCTTTTTTATTGATAATGATAAAACACAGCTTGCTATTAAAGTGCAGTAGCTGCTTTCATATCGCTTACAAATGTTTTTAGCTGCGTGGTCATTGCATCTAAATCATCTAAGTTTGCTTCAATAATTTTTACCACAGCAGAGCCCGAAATAGCCCCCGCAGCACCGGCTTTAAGTGCCGCTTTTACATCTTCAGGCGTTGAAATACCAAAGCCTAATAATGCAGGTGCACTGTGGTACTCTTGTAAGCGCGTAACCACATGGGTTGCTGGCATTTGTGCTTTGGTGTCTGTACCTGTTACCCCAGCACGAGAAAGCAAGTAGGTGTAGCCACGGCCGTATGATGCACATTCACGCAGGGTATCGTCACTGGCGTTCGGTGTAGCGATAAAAATCGGGTCGATACCATTGGCCATGGCGGCTTTTCTAAACATTTTAGACTCATGTAATGGCACATCAGCCACTAAAATAGAGTCAACACCCACTGCTTTTGCATCGGTGTAAAACTTTTCTAAGCCACGTTTAAATATTAAGTTTGAATACAATAACAAACCAATTGGAATGTCGGCGTTATATTCACGGATCTCTTTAATAATATCAAAACAGTCTTGCGTATTAATATGCACGTTTAAGGCACGAATATTGGCTTTTTGAATGACAGGGCCATCGGCAATCGGGTCGGAAAACGGAATACCTAATTCAAGCCCGTCAGCACCGCCGTCAATTAAGCTTTTAATAATTTCGATGCTTTGCGCTTTACCTGGATCGCCAATGGTCACAAACGGTACAAAAGCACCCTGGTTTTGCTCTTTAAGCGCGGCAAACATTTGTCCATAACGGTCAGTTTTTACGTGGCTCATAGTTGACCTTCCTCTGATAATACCTTGTGTACGTGGGCTAAGTCTTTGTCGCCACGACCACTTAAATTAATAACAATGATACTGTCTTGCGTTTGCTCTTCTGCATATTCGAGGGCATAGGCTAGCGCATGACTTGATTCAAGCGCAGGAATAATCCCTTCGTGTTTAGCTAATGCTTGAAAGGCATCAAGTGCTTTGGTGTCGGTAATACCGACATATTGAGCACGGCCAGTTTCGTGCAAAAAGGCATGTTGAGGGCCAACTGCGGGGTAATCTAGTCCCGCCGATACAGAGTAAGACTCTTCAATTTGGCCATCTGTATTTTGCATAATATAAGTGTAAGTACCGTGCAAAATACCTTTTGTTCCTTTACAGATAGTTGCGCCATGTTCGTGCGTGTCTAACCCTTTACCTGCAGGTTCAACGCCAATGAGTTTAACGCTTGGCTCATCAATAAAATCGCTAAACATACCAATTGCGTTAGACCCACCGCCTACACACGCAATAACCGCATCAGGCAAACGGCCTTCGGCTTTAAGTACTTGTTGTTTTGCTTCTTCACCAATAATTTTTTGATATTCACGTACAATAGTCGGGAATGGGTGAGGACCCGCTGCAGTACCTAAAAGGTAATGAGCCTCTTGATAATTGGCAGACCAATCACGTAGTGCCTCGTTAACCGCATCTTTTAATGTACCCGAGCCTGCGGTTACCGGAATAACTTCAGCGCCCATTAGCTTCATTCTAAATACATTTGGTTGTTGGCGTTCAACATCTTTTGCACCCATATAAATGCGGCATTTTAGTCCAAGTAACGCACAGGCAAGTGCCGTTGCAACGCCGTGCTGGCCGGCGCCTGTTTCAGCAATCACTTCTTTTTTACCCATACGTTTGGTAAGCAGTGCTTGGCCTAAAACTTGGTTTGTTTTGTGCGCACCACCGTGGAGTAAATCTTCACGCTTTAAGTACAGTTTTACTTTTGGGTTTTTAACTAAGTTACGCGTTAAAGTAAGCGGGGTAGGACGACCCGCATACTCGTTGAGTAATTTACTTAGCTCTGCCTGAAATTCAGGATCTTTTTGTGCTTTATTAAATTCGTTTTCTAACTGCTTAAGCGCAGGGACAAGCAGTTGGGGTACAAACATACCGCCAAACTCGCCAAAATAAGCTGGATTTTGCATTTTAACCTCAATAATTTCTGATACTTGTAAAAGCATGATGTAGTTTGTTTGCACACTTTTTACCTGGAGACTCTTCAACACCTGAATTTAAATCAAGCCCAAGAGCACCTTGAAAAAGTGCATCGCTAATATTGTCTGGGTTTAAGCCGCCAGCAAGCATAAATGGGGTCGTGGCATCGCGAAGTACCGACCAATCAAATGTTTTGCCTGTGCCGCCAGCCTGTGAATCACTGTGGGTGTCGTATAAATGGCGATCGGCTCCTGTAATCGGTTGTGGTAAAGCATTTTTGATGGCCTGTGCTTTCCATATTTCACAATGACGTGGTAGTTCATTACGTAAGGATGCAATGTAATGTTCATCTTCTTGGCCATGTAATTGAACAGCAGACAGTTTTAGTTGTTTTGCGTGCTCAGCAACCTCTGCTATGGCGGCATTAACAAACACCCCAACAAATTTTAAAGGGGCACTTTGGCTGATTTCTTTGGCGCAATCTAAATCGACAAAGCGCGGTGATTTTGGATAAAAAATTAATCCGCCATAAAGGGCACCGTTGTCGTAAGCCGCAATGGCATCTTGATTACGGGTTAATCCACAGACTTTGTTTTCGCCTAGGATTACGCGGCGGCACGCTTGTAATAAATCAGCCTCAGCCATTAATGAGCTGCCAATTAAGAATCCATTACATAAAGGCGCTAAACGTTTTACATCTTGATGGGTATAAATACCTGACTCTGAAATAACCACTTTATCGTTAGGAATAAGTTTACGTAGTCGTTCGGTTGTGGCTAAGTCGGTGCTTAAATCGCGCAAGTCACGATTATTAATACCTATTATTTGTGCATTGAGTGCCAGTGCACGATGCACTTCTTCTTCGTTACTCACCTCAGTTAGTACCGACATATTTAACGAATCGGCGACGGCATGCAGTGCTTTATACTGCTTATCGTCAAGCACTGATAGCATCAGTAAAATAGCGTCACCACCATAAATACGTGCCATATAGACTTGGTATTCATCAATAAAAAAGTCTTTACAAATAAGTGGCTGCTCTACTTGGCTGCGCACAAACTCAAGGTAATCAAAGCTACCCTGAAAGTACTTTTCGTCAGTTAATACACTCATACAAGTGGCATACTGCTTATACGCTTGGGTGATTTCTGTTAAATCAAACGGCTGACGAATTAACCCTTTAGAAGGCGATGCCTTTTTGCACTCTAAAATAAACTGCGTGCCAGGTGCCGCTAACGCTTGATAAAAGCTACGTGTGGTGGGTTTAGCTTGATGCTTAAAGCTCTCAAGTGGGCGCGCTGCTTTGCGTTCAATGAGTTCTATTTTTTTATCGGCAATAATTTTGTCTAATACATTAGCCATGACTTACCTCAATAATTGCATTTAGTGTGTCCATGGCCTTGCCTGAACGTAATAATGAGTGTGTTATTTGTGCACCTTGTTTTAACGATTGTGCTTGGCCAGTTAAGTACAGCAATGCAGCAACGTTAACAATAATAGCGGCGTTATGTGCCTCGCTACCTTTGCCCTGTAAAATGGCAAGGCTGGCATTTGCATTGTATTGTGGGCCTTCACCGGCTAATTGTTCAAGTGAATAGTTTGCAAGGTCAAAATCACTAGGGTTGAGTGTGTATTGGGTGATTTTGCCGTTATCCAGCTCAACAACCTGTGTTGGGCCATGCAAGGCGATTTCGTCGGTGCCAGAGCCGTGAACTATCATAGCGCGCTTAGTGCCCAGAGTATGAAGAGTTTGCGCCATAGGTAGGCACAAAGATTCATCGTATACCCCCAGTAATTGAACATCTGGGGCCGCGGGATTAGCTAGCGGCCCAAGAATATTAAAAATAGTACGGGTTTTTAAAGTGGTTCGTACATTCATCGCATGGCGCACGCCGCTGTGATAGTGCGGTGCAAATAAAAAGGTAAAATTTGTATGTTCAAGGCATTTAGCCGCTTGCGTGGGAGTCATATCAATATTGATCCCCAAGGCTTTGAGTAAATCAGCAGACCCTGAGTTACTTGATACACTGCGATTGCCATGTTTTACCATATTAACACCGGCAGCGGCTGCCACAACTGCCGCGGTTGTACTGATATTAATAGTGTTCGAACCATCGCCACCGGTACCACAGCTATCGGCAAGTTGAGTTTTATTGGTTATAAATGCCACGGCGTTTTCACGCATTGAGGCCGCGGCACCGGCGATTTCATCGCTTATTTCACCTTTCATTTTAAGGCTAATTAACAGTGCAGAGAGCTCAATATCACTCATATTCCCTTGCATTATTTGATCAAAAAGTGTTTTTGCTTGTGCATAGCTCAATGATTGCTTGGCAATAACGTGCTCAATAGCCTGTTGAACATTAAACGAGTTTTGTAATTGTGTAGTCATAATGTTCCCTTTATTTGGCACGCGTTAAATAGGCAACGCTTTGCTGCAGCAGCATAGCGCCATTGGGCGTTAAAATAGATTCTGGGTGGAATTGATAACCCAGCGCAGTGTCTTGATGATGATAAATAGCCATTGGAATATCTTGATACTTTGCAATAACCGCTAAGTTATCAGGTACTTTTGTGGCCATTAATGAGTGATAACGCGCCACTGGCATAGTGCTGCCCATTCCGTTAAACACAGGGTGATCGTCTAACTCAATAATTGATGATTTACCATGTACGGTTTCACCAGCATGACCGATTACTCCGCCATAACTTTGTGTTAGTGCTTGTTGGCCTAAACAAATGCCTAGCATTGGAAATTTACCTTTGCACAAGCTAATTAATTCCATTAGGCAACCCGCATCACTGGGTGCCCCTGGACCTGGCGATAAAACCAGTAATACCTGCTTATGCTCTGCCTGCATTTTGTTGAATATTACTTCAGCGCTAATGTTATTTCTGTAAACAACTAACTCAGCACCTAGCATTGTTAGTTCATCAACAAGGTTATAGCTAAATGAGTCAAAGTTATCTAAAAAGTAAATTTTAATAGGGTGTGCTTCACTCATTTTATACAGCCTCATATGTCGATTTAATCGCGGTGATCACTGCCTGTGCTTTTGCGCGGGTTTCGTTAGCCTCTGACATTGGGTCTGAATCAAACACAACCCCAGCGCCAGCTTGCACATAAGCAATATTATTTTTAACAAAGGCTGCACGAATAACAATACAGCTATCCATTGCACCATCACCAGTTAAATAGCCAACTGCGCCGCCATAACTGCCGCGGCGCTTTCCTTCAGTTTGGCGCACAAGCTCTGCAGCTCTTACCTTTGGCGCGCCCACTAATGTGCCCATGTTCATACAGGCTTGATAAGCATGTAGGGCATCTAGTTCGGGTTTTAATTTCCCCACCACGCGCGACACTAAGTGCATTACTTGTGAGTAACGGTCTACTTTTAATAGCTCTTTGGCATGGCGCGTACCCGGCATGCTAATGCGCGCCACATCATTACGCGCTAAATCAACCAGCATTAAATGCTCTGCACGTTCTTTTTGATCGTTTCTAAGCTCAAGCTCAATACGGCTATCTAAATCAGGGTTGATTTTTCCATTAGCAAATTTGCCGCGAGGGCGTGTGCCGGCAATCGGATAAACCTCGACCTGTTGGGATTTAACTTCGTATTTAAGCGCGGACTCAGGAGATGCGCCAAATAATGAGAAATCTTCATCGCGCATATAAAACATGTACGGACTAGGGTTTTGTTTTTTTAGCTGGCTGTAGGCATGTAAAGAGTCAGGACAGGGTAGTGAGAAGGTACGAGAGGGCACCACTTGAAAAATATCGCCATCGACTATGTGTCGCTTGAGCTTAATTACTTGCTGGCAGTATTGCTCATCACTAATATCAACACTCACTGGGCAGTCGCCAGTTTGGCTTGGTGCGCTGAAATCAGCAGCATGGTCGCATAATGTATTCAAGCGCTCTAATTGTTTGCCTACTTCAAAGCAGTTTGCATGTACATCAGGGCCATTAAATACGTTACCAATTAATTCCGTTGTTTGTTTTTGATGATCAATAACAACCAGAGTTTCTGCTAAATAAAAAACATAGTCTGGACAGGTGTTTTCCCCGTCGGGTACATCGGTTAGCTGTTCAAAATTAGCCACCATGTCGTAGGCAAATACACCGCCTAAAAACACCGAGAATGGATTGTTAGTGGTACTTTTAATGCTGTTTAAACAGGTGCGTAATGCGCTAAAAGCGTTATCTGCAATCAGCTTACTGGCTTGGTCTATTGTGTCATCTGTTGGGTGATACGCCAGTGTTAGTGTGGTATCGGATAACTGTGATGCGCAGTTTTTTACATTAGCTTGTAAATAGTTGAGTAACTGCTGCCCGTTATTTGATTGTGCTGTTACGCTCACTTGATTGCCTTGGCAGACAATACGCAGTGCACAATCAACGAGTATTAAGCTTTTTACGCTATCTTTAGAATCTATCTCTGCAGATTCAAGTAATAGTGAGTTAGGTTTATCAAGTGCGGCATACAATGCAAGTGGGCTACTTATGTAGTCTCGTACTTGCGTTATGCTGGTCACTTCACCTGGTGTTGTTGTTATATGACTAAATATCAAACCTCATCCCCTAAAAAAATAAAACCCCGCAATGCTAAGCAGTGCGGGGTTTGAATAACGATGTCTAAATTATAGATAGACCATTACCGTCCCGCTATGCCAGGCGCCACCACCAATGATGTGTAAGAGTGTTTACGTTATTCATGTTTTTAATTCCTGTTAATCTTGTATTGCAAAATTTAGTTATAAAAAAACCCGCATGGTAGCGGGTTAGAATTTTTTGTTTAGACACGACAATTCATCACCCTTGATTTTAAGAGTGCCACCACCAAATGATGTTGTGAATTGTATTTTTCATTGTTGTTAATTCTTTAATGTCTAAAAGTGGCTACAGTAAAACGTATCAACTGCTTTTGTGTCAAGTGTTTATTTAAAACAATTTAGTTAAAAAACTTGTTATACTGGGTAAAACACCGTTAAACCCTAAATTTAAGTAGTTTTCATTTGATAAAATACGACCTACATAGCCACACCACGCACTCAGACGGCCATTTAACCGTTGAGGAATTATTAGCGCGAGCAGTCGACAAAAATATTGATGTATTTGCTATTACCGATCACGATACGGTGGCTGCTATTGAACCTGCACGGGCTTTTATCAAACGTGAAAATTTGCCGCTTAAACTTATTAACGGGGTTGAAATATCAACCAAGTGGGAAAGTTTTGAAATTCATATTGTTGGACTAAATATTGATACCAACGATAGTACCTTGCATACATTACTGAGCGAGCAGCAGCAAAAACGCGAAACCCGCGCAATAGAGATTGGCCATCGACTAAATAAAAACGGATTCGATGGTATTTACCAACAAGCTCGCGAGCTGGCCGAAAATGCACAAATTACCCGCGCTCACTTTGCCAGAGCATTGATTGAGCGTGGTGTAGCTAAAAACTTTCCTGGGGTATTTAAAAAGTATTTAGGGCGAGGTAAAACCGGTTACGTGCCAAGTAATTGGTGTAATATGCAAACAGCTATTGCGGCGATTCATGCCGCAGGTGGGGTGGCCGTTTTAGCGCACCCAAGTAGCTATAAAATGTCGAACAAGTGGCTACGTAAATTGTTAGTGGAATTTAAATCAGTAGGCGGAGATGCAATGGAAGTTGCGCAGCCGCAGCAGGCGCCAAGTGAACGTCAGTTTTTAGGGCTATTGAGCCAAGAATACGAGCTACTTTGCTCACAAGGCTCTGATTTTCATTTTCCGACTAGCTATTTAGAACTTGGAAAAAATTTATACTTACCTAAAGATTGCCAAGGGGTTTGGCAAACATGGGAAAAGCACGAAGGAGTTGCATTATGAGTCAATTATTTCATATACATCCAGATAATCCACAGCCTAGATTAATTTCTCAAGCTGTTGATATTATTAAACAAGGCGGCGTAGTTGTGTATCCTACAGATTCAGGGTACGCGATAGGCTGTAATTTAGGTAATAAGCAAGCTAAAGAGCGCATTGAACGTATTCGTGGTATTGAAAAACATCACAATTTTACTTTGGTATGCCGTGATTTATCTGAGCTGTCTACTTATGCGCGTGTTGATAACCAAATGTTTAGGCTTATTAAAAATAATACCCCAGGGCCTTACACGTTTATTTTTAAAGGTACAAAGGAAGTGCCTAAGCGGTTATTAAACGACAAGAAAAAAACCATAGGCATACGTGTTATAGAGCACCCAATAGCGTGTGCTTTATTAGCTGAGCTGGGTGAACCCTTAATGTCGTGCTCACTTATTTTACCGGGCGAAGAGTTTACTCAAGCTGATCCCGATGACATTTTAGAGCGCCTTGATAAACATGTGGACTTAATTATTCATGGTGGGTATTTACCTGAGCAGGCGACCACAGTGATTGATTTATCAGAAGATGATATTCAAATTCTTCGTGTTGGTTGCGGTGATACAACGCCATTTGAATAACAATGAAACAGTCTGAGACGCTATCATCAACGCCAACACCTGATATGCCAGTGCAGCAAAAGCTCCCTCTGGCTTTTTTACATGGTAAAGCCGTTGTTGATAAACCCGAAGATTTATATATCCCGCCTGATGCGCTTGAAGTTATTTTAGAAACCTTTGAAGGGCCTTTGGATCTGCTGCTTTATCTAATTAAAAAGCATAAGCTAGATGTTCTTGAGTTGTCTATTTTTAGCATTACTGAGCAGTATGTAAAATATGTAGAAATGATGAGCGAGTTCCAGCTAGAACTCGCGTGTGAATATTTAGTAATGGCGGCATTGCTGGCCCAAATTAAATCTAGGCTGTTACTGCCTGTTCATGAAGAGTTAGAAGAAGAAGACGATCCCCGCGCCGAACTTATAAAACGCTTACAAGAGTACGAACAATTTAAAAAAGCGGCCGAAAATATAGACAGCCTACCTCGTGTTGGCCGCGATATCTTTATAGCGCAGGCAAGCGTGCCAGAACTAGCAGAAAAAAACCAGCCATTACCTGACCTTGCCATTAAAGATTTATTGTTAGCGCTAAGCGATGTCATGGCGCGTGCAAAAACATTCGAGCATCATTTAATTAGCGCTGAAACCCTTTCAACGCGTGAACGTATGAGCTTGATTTTAAATACCTTATCCCAATCAAAAGCGCCGGTTGCGTTTACTCAACTATTTACCTTTGAAGAGGGACGCAGTGGGGTTGTTGTTAGTTTTATCGCTATGTTAGAACTAATAAAAGAGGGCCTGATTGCCTGCTTACAGGTTGAACCTGATAGCCAAATATACGTGTCTCTTAACGAGTCAGCTGCTAGCTAATTCCTTCTCAACGTTATTTGCAATTATACTAACCTTATACCATTTACTGTGCGTATACGCACGATAAGTGTTTACATATGCTATTTTAATCACCACTTAATCATTATATCGTAGTGTTATTACTAAATAAGAGATTGGCAGTAGGGAATGTTTAAAAACTCAAAAACCAGCTATGGCGTGGTGGCTATATTTTTCCACTGGCTAATGGCGCTGACCGTGTTTGGTCTGTTTGGTTTAGGTTTATATATGGTTGAGCTGACTTATTATGATAGTTGGTATAAAGGATCATTAGACCTACACAAAAGCATTGGCCTTAGCTTAGCAGCGGTTTTTGTTTTTAGGCTGTTATGGCGACACTTTAGTGTTAAACCAAGTCCGATTGGCAGTAACAAGCAGTTAAATCAATTAGCCCAAACAGCACATATTTTAATGTATCTGTTTTTACTGATCATTATGGTGTCAGGGTATTTAATTTCGACGGCTGATGGACGACCCATAGAAGTATTTGGCTTTTTTTATGTAAAAGCTATCGACTTTGCGTTTGATTCTCAGGCTGATATAGCTGGGCAAATCCATTTCTATAGCGCATGCTTATTAATTGGATTTGTAGTATTGCACGTGTTAGGTGCGCTAAAACATCACTTTATCGATAAAGATAAAACATTAATTAGAATGATCACATTACAAAAGGATGATTAAAATGAAAAAATTATTTTTAACTTCAGCGTTATCAGCAGCGATGTTTATGACAGCGACCACTGCGAATGCCGCAGATTATGTTATTGACACAAAAGGTGCGCATGCTTTTGTAAACTTTAAGATTAAACATTTAGGCTATAGCTGGCTGCACGGGCGTTTTAATTCCTTTGACGGCAAATTTAACTACGATGCTAAAAATCCAAATGCGTCTCAAATTAGTGTAAATATTGATACGGCAAGCTTAGATTCAAATCACGCAGAACGTGATAAACACTTACGTGGTAGTGACTTTTTAAATGTAAGCAAATACCCACAGGCAAGCTTTAAGAGTACAGCGATTAAGTTTGACGAAGACGGTGAAGAAGCCACAGTAACCGGTGACTTTACTCTACACGGTGTTACGAAGACAATTACCTTTGAAATAGATAAAATTGGTGAAGGTAAAGATCCATGGGGTGGTTACCGTGTTGGTTTTGAAGGAGAAACTAGCTTAAAACTGGCCGACTACGGTATTGACTATAACTTAGGCCCAGCATCTACCCATGTTGATATTGGTTTATTTATTGAAGGTATTCGCCAGTAAGACTATTTTAAAAAAGCTAAGCGCTAATTAGTAACACGCTTAGCTTTTTATTATTGTAAATGCGCTTCTAATTTGGGTTTGAAATGACTTGGTAACCACCGAGTTAATATCTGTTTATAGTCTTCAGTCTGCTTAATCAGTTTGAGTTGTTGATTAAGCGTAGCAATATCCTCTGCACCTTGCTCGTTTTTAGTACAGCCAATGTAACCGTAACTTATTTCTGGTGCTTCAGTGAGCACCCGCTGGGTTAAATTATCAGTAAAGCCCATTGTTTTTGCTAAATAATAATGTTCACTTGGGTAACCTAATAAAATATCAATTCTTTTAAGGTTAAGCATATATGTTAACGTACTGAGGGTATCGCGGGTTGGCCGAATGACCAGATTTATACCGGGTGTGGTGTTGATTATTTTATCAATTTCACTGCCATAGGAGCGATTCATAGATACACCTAAGGTAAGCTTTTTATTAACTAATAAATTGGTTAATGACACCGGTTTTGCGTCTTCAATCTCAAGCGCACTACTTAGCTTGGTATGCATGGCAATCGATGGCGAAAGCCCTGCTGTAGAGCTTTGATGTGTGAAATAAACACGCTCTTCGCGGTATTTATTCTTATAGAGCGACAAAGCACAGGCATTAGACTGCAGGTTTGCGAGTTCCTGAATCACTTTACCTGAGGGGATGATCACTTTTTCAAAGATAATATGCGGCAGCTGCTGTTCTAAAAGCGAAATAATACTTTCGTCACGACCTTGGGATTTGTTCGGCCCGCTTATAATGTAGTAGGGCGCAAAATCATGTGTTAACCATTTTATTGTTCTGGCATTACACTTTGTGCTTAAAAATACACAGACTAACAGTATTAACCACGAAAACCGCATTGGCACTACAACGAATAAATAAACAAGGATTTAAGTGTAGTCAATAATACACCAAAAAGTAAAATGCCAGCTTCACGCTGGCATTTAGATTTATTTATAAGTGTTTAACTTATCAATGATAATTAGCTGGCTTTGAGCCACTTTACAAATTGACGTGCATCACTTGCTTTTTGAAACAATGCATTTTTCAAACCTTGTGTATCGCTAAAGATTACACGATGTTTGTTAACCGAAATTGATTGCACTGGATGTGCTATTTGGATCATAGATCCGTTATATTTGTATGACATAATAAAACTCACTTTATTTTTGTTATTTATTCTGGGCTTTTTCTTAAAGCACATTACAGATGATAAATAATCACATTGTGTTTAGCTTCATTACAGTGTTGACGATCTTTATGACACTTTTACGATGATATTAAAAATAAATCATCAAGGTATTAATAGGGGTTCTCGCCGTACAATAACTTAGCTTCTGAATATACGTTTTGCGGGGCTTACTGGATCAGGGTAAAGAGGTTAACCGCTAGGGCTTTTTATAGCCAAGCAGCGATACTACTTCACAACATTTTACTTTGCAAGCAATTTATTAAAATACTTTGAATCGAGTGGAATTCGCATATAGCCATAAATATTAATTTGCAAAGGTCAACAGACCCGAATATACCTGACTATACTCAGTTTTTAACTGAGGGGGTCAAATGAGCTCACTATCTACGCCATATCAACATTTTTTATCTAATCCAATAGCAAAGCCGCCTTGTCGTATGCACATTGCGACTATGTATGGTTTTTTTGCTGAGATAGAATTAGCTAAATCACAAAGATATATTGATTCAACGCTAAACGTAGGCGTTAAAGGGAATATTCGTTTTAAAATACTTGGCGAGTTTGCACTTATTACATTTACAGATATTGAAAAAATAGTCTCAATGACACCGCCTTTCGAACAGCATTGTTGGATGCAAGAAACAGATATTATCATCTGGTTGCCTGTCACTAAAGTTGAAGATGAGGATATAACCTACCTATATTTATATCCTGCATTTATCTGCGTTAATAACATTTATGCACTCATTAATGGTCGCGAAACGTGGGGCTATAATTAAATACTTATGTGATTACATTATGCCCGAGTGTGTAACTGAGCTTTCGAATTTTTCACTATCTTTAGAATGCATTGATCATTTTTCGACTGAATCAAAGCTACAAATGCATGAGCTATTTACAATTACAATAAATTCTCAGGGGCAGGAAAATGATTTTTTCTCTGTCCTAGATGATTTTGGTGAGCAAGTAGCAAATTTGTTTTCTCGTAAACATTTAGGCATTGATTTGTCATTATTAAAGCAGCTATTGAGTGGGTTTGTTAATCCACAAATGGATCAAATATTGTTTAAGCAATTTCCCGATGGCAGTAGTGATTCAGCGGTATACCAAAGCGTAATGCACTCACCCTCTATGATTAAAAAAATACATCATTTTAAATTTTTGAAACCTGAGTTTACTTTACATCTTAATAAATTAGATAGTTTCCCCCTTGCCGATATGTTTGGTCTGAAGTTAGGTAGTCAAACGCTGCACTTACCATTTTATGTTCAAATGGATTTTGACCAGTTAGCCACAACTAAAATTTAAATTGCTTAGAAGGATTTATCATAGTCCAAGAAAAAATTGTGATAATTGGTGGTGTATCGGCTATGACTGCTGCACTGATTTAACTGAGCAGCGTGATTGGCAACAGCATCGAACTATTACTATATACCAACAAGGTTGGCGTTTAGGTGGTAAAGGCGCAAGTGATCGTAATGCGGCTCGTGGGCAGCGTATTGAAGAGCATGGCTTACATGTTTGGTTTGGTGCTTATGTAAATAGTTTTAAAACAATAGAAACGGTTTACACTAAGTTACAATGCCCAGTCGATTCACCTTTATCTACATGGCAACAAGCATTAAAGCCGCATAGTTTTATAGCACTAGAAGAATATATTAATGATCAATGGCAAACATGGCCAATAGATTTCCTCTTATTACCTGGAAATCCTGCGGAGGGTAGTTTAGATATTACGCCATGGGACTTTATCAAAATGATCCTAGCTTGGCTAAAAAAGTGGATACTGGATTTACAATTAGCCGAAAAAAAAGCCAACAAAAATATAAAACTGAGCACAAAAAAATCTCGTGATCAGTCTTTATTACACCATGTACATCAACAAATTGCGGACTTGGATTTGTTATTGCGGTTATACAAAGCCAATATAGTTTTAATAAATACTTATTTGCCTATTACAAATAATCTCATTTAGCAGGTTAATTTTATAATTATCCGGTGGTTAAAATTAATCTGCACTTATGCTCTACTCAGTAATGTTCTATTTGGTCGGGTGTTAAATAAAATGTCTGATGCCATCTTGATTAAAAAATCGTTCCCTCATTTTTACTAATAGTGAATACCGTGCAGTTATTCGCTGCGGTGATATCAATTATAAAAATGCAATTACAGACACCTATTAACTAACATGCTTTAATGGAAAGAGGATGTTTTTCTAGGTGTTAACAATGCAATATCAACATATTACTGTGCCAGAATATGGTGAAAATATACTTATTGATGAACAAGGACAGTGGCATATACCCGAACACCCTATTATTGCGTATATTGATGGTGATGGCGTTGGGCTGGACGTGATGCCAGTGATGCGAAAAGTAGTGGATGCCGCCATAGAGCATAGTTATGGCCCAAGACGCAAAATTCATTGGATGCAAGTTTATAATGGTGAGCAAGCTGCCAAGCTTTATGACGGTGATTGGTTCCCTCAAGAAACGATTAATGCAGTACGAGAGTGTAAAATCGCGATTAAAGGCCCTTTAACCACACCGCTTGGAGGCGGGTTTCGCTCGCTCAATGTCGCGCTTCGTCATGAAATGGATTTGTATGTAAATATGCGAACCATTAAAGGATTTAGTGCATTACCGTCACCCTTAAAAAACCCATTTACCACGCATATTACTGTGCTGCGTGATAGCAGTGAAGATGTGTACTCAGGAATTGAGTGGCAAGCGGGCAGTGTTGAAAGTGAAAAAATGCTCGATTTTTTATGTGAAGAAATGGGCGTAACACGGCTTCGTTTTACCCAAGAATGTGGTTTAGGTATTAAAAATATCTCTAAAGAGGGATCAGAGCGATTAATACGCTATGCAATTAATTATGCCCTAAAAAATAATAGTGAATCAGTCACTTTAGTTCACAAAGGTAATGTACTTAAGTTTACCGATGGCGCATTTAAGCGTTGGGGATTTGCACTGGCCAAACGTGAATATGCTGCCGTTGAGCATCAAAACGGGCGCTGGCTTGAAATACAACGTGCTGATTTACCGCCGCTGGTTATTAAAGAAGTAATTGCCGATAATATGCTTCAGCAGTGTTTAATGGATCCTGCTCAATTTGATGTGGTGGCCACCACTAATCAAAACGGAGACTTTTTGGCCGATATGCTCAGTGCACAAGTCGGTGGAGTAGGGATTATGCCAGCGGCAAACTTAAATACCGAAGTTGCGTTTTTTGAACCCACACATGGTACATTTGAGCGCATAGCAGGACAAGATAAAGCAAATCCGAGCAGTAGCTTATTGAGTGCGGTGTTAATGCTTAAGTTTATGGGATGGAGTGAGGCTGCTTGTTTAATTGAAAACGCGCTTGAAAGCACATTTGCCAGTGGACAGGTTACATTTGATTTAGCTCAATCAAATCATAACTCGACAACCTTAAGTTGCAAACAATTTGCCAACAAGGTTATCGAGCACTTTTAAAGGGCAGCATTTTACGCTGCAGAGGCGTTAGCTGTTTGCTTGCGATGAACGCATGGACGCTCTGTCAGCTCTGCAGCTCTGTGGTAAAGTTTATGGGCGCTTGGCTCATCACAGAGTGTGCCACTAAGCGTATCCATTAAAGCAACCACAATAATTGCAGGCACTTGGCAACAGTATTCATCTAGAACCGCTGCGGTTGTTTGTGCATCTACATGACAATGTGGATGACTTTTACGTTGATATGCATTTAATAAAGTATTCACGTCGAGAATGTCGTTTTCTTGGTGTTTTGTTTTACGACATGTACACCCAAACTCATCAACTAACGTAGCTAACGCTTGGTAAACGTGTTGCGTTTGAAGTGTTGTTTTACGACACAATTGTTGTTCAATGAATTGATGTAAATTTGCATCAATGAATAATCCGTCTTGTTGTGTGAAGCTTGCTGATGTTTGCATAATTATTACTCTTAGTTTGTTGGCTTAACTTCACTGTAGCGCTAAGTGTAATATTAATGAAATTGTTGTTTTCAATAACTGATATTGATTTTATCAATATTTTAATTCTTTACCTATCAATCACTGTATTTGCAAACGCCAACAACTCGCGTCTAAGCCATTGGTGCGCTGGTGTATGGTGTAACAACGGGCTCCATATCATTTTTACTTCTATGGGGACGATTTGAAATGGCACAGGGCTAATCACTAAATTAGTATGGCTAGTTAAAAGCTTTGCTTGACGACGCGGAAGGGTTGCAATGAGTTGCTCAGATTGACACAGTAAACTGGCAATCATGTAATGACGAGTAAACACTCTTATTTTACGTGTTTGTTCTAATTGCCATAATGCCTCATCGACCCAGCCTAATTTTTGTTTACCTGATTTATTGGTGACAGCGGGTTCGGGGCCCCAGCCGGCTCGATTAACCCAAATATGTTCACTTTTTAAGTATTGGTCTAAGTTTGCATCGTTTAAAAATGGATTATGTGGATGGGTTAAACAACAGTAGTTATCTCGCCATACAGTAGCTTGATGAAAAGAGCGCGGCAGACCATTAAAACGGTTTATTGCCAAATCGATAGTCCCTTTTTCCATATCCTGTAGGTTCACGTCGCTGGGGCTAAGTACATCGAAGTCAATGCCCGGATTTTTAGCTAGCTGCTCGCAAATAAAGGGGGCAATTAGCGTCGATTCTAAATAATCGTTTGCCATAATACGAAACGTCACGTGGGCGGTAGCCGGATTAAACTGCTCACTTGGTTGCGTGATCTCTTCTGCCATTTTTAACAGCGCTTCAATTTCGGGCTTAAGGGCAAGGGCTTTAGCTGTTGGGGTCATGGAGCCCGCAGCTCGTACCAGCAAAGGATCGTCAAATAAATCTCTTAGGCGTTTTAACGCATTGCTCATAGCTGGTTGTGTTAATGCGAGTTTATTGGCCGCTTTAGACACACTTTTTTCATCAATTAATACATTTAAATAGACGAGTAGGTTGAGATCGACATTTCTTATATTCATATGATCAATTTTATTTATTTGCTGTATTAATTATCTAAATTAAAGCGTGCTTGCTAAGGTGTAAACCTCTAATAAAAAATAATCAGCATAATTGCTAAAAATAGAAGCGCCTATACTATGCCTAGCACGTCGTTAACGTCTACCCACAATCCTATACAAGTACTCATAGCCACTAAGTTAGCACGCGCTGTATTTGCTGGCTTTGAAGCTATGTTTGCACAGTTTTTAAATATTACTTTAGGGGCACAAAGTCGCTTTGAACAACGCCAATATCATGAGGTGCAAGCGGCAATGCGAGCGCGCTTGCAAGTATATGAGCGTCAAGTAAAGCAGGTGAGTGAGGCCGTTAAAGTGATTGCCTATGATGAACTAAACTGTCCGCAAACATGGCAACGTGCAAAAAATATTTATGGCGAAATGGTTAAAGAGCATGAAAACCAGCCAATTGCACATACGTTTTTTAATTCTACTTTTGGCGCTATTTGGGATGATAAAAAAATTCGTACGGTGCATTTATTTGTCTTAAAAGCAAAGTACCGGGGGCAACCACGTTCTTATGAAGGGCTTGTGAGTCGTATTTCCTTAAAAGAAGGCTTTGATAGCGCAGTTAAAACCTTAGTTAATGAACAAGTGTTTAGAGTGCCATTTAAAAGTTTAAACGAGGACTTAGCTAAACTACAAGCAACGTTAACCCAAGGGGCGCAGCAACAATGCCGACAAGTGTATGAGCTAATAAGTTTAAATGACGGCTATATTGAGTACGCTAACTCACACTTTTACCGAAATAAAGCGTGTTATGTAATAGGACGATGTATTGCTAAAAATGGCGATAATATGCCCTTTGCAATTGCCATTTTAAATACCCCAGACGGGCTTACAATTGATGCTGTAATGATGGGCGCTGATCAGCTGAGCTTGTTGTTTGGCTTTGCGCGCACGTACTTTATGGTAGATACCGACCAACCTGCACGGTATGTAGATTACTTAAGTGTGTTAATGCCTCACAAACAACGGTTTGAATTGTTTAATGCGATTGGTTTTATTAAACATGCGAAAACAGAATTTTATCGCTATAAGGTGGACACGACTAAAAGTAGCCCCGAGCAATATAAATATCATTTAGCACCAGGTACACCAGGTATGGTGATGCTTGTTTTTACAATTGATGGCCTAGACTATGTGTACAAAGTAATAAAAGATAAGTTTAGTGCACCAAAAACGGCGACAAAACAGCAGGTAAAAGATAAGTATAACTTTGTAAAACAGGCTGATAGAGTAGGGCGATTAGTTGATACTCATGAATTTAGATACCTAGCCTTTGATTTAAGTCGTTTTAGTGATGAACTGCTTACTGAAATGAAAAAACACATTGGTAATAGCTTAATTATTTCGGGCAAAGCGTTAATACTCAAACATGTCTATGTTGAGCGAAAAATGACACCGCTTAATTTATATATCGGTCAATGTACCAGTAAATCACTGCAGCAGGTGATGGTTGACTATGGTAAAGCGATAAAAGAGCTTGCCAGTGCAAATATTTTTGCCGGTGACATGCTAATGAAAAACTTTGGCGTGACACGTTGGGGGCGAGTGGTATTTTATGATTACGATGAAATTTGCCCTCTTACTGATTGTAATTTTAGAGAAGTGCCAAATACTGACAACGCGTTAGAGGAATTAAGCTCACATTCTTATTTTGATATAGACCAAAATGATATATTCCCGAGTCAATTTAAGGTGTTTTTTAGTGCCAGCAGCAGTGCCTTTAGCCATTTTAATCATTATCATAGTGACTTATTTACGGCAAAGTACTGGCAAATGACTCAGCAAGGTATTGAGCAAGGTCAGCTTCCTGATGTATATCCTTATAAACAAAGCTGGCGCTTTAATAATTTATAGTTTTGTTTATCTTTCATAGTTAAATTCGAAGTTGTGTTTTTAGGCAAGGCTTCCCCTGCAATTGCTGATAACGCAGCATAAATGCAGAACATGCACTGCCCAACGAGTTCGGCCTAAATTGAACAAAGGTTAGTCCACAAAGGCCAATAAACTGATTAAATCAGCGCTGAATTTTTGTACTTAAGGCGCTGTTAACTCCAAAAGGAGTATTATGAGGTTTATATTAGTTGGCTTCGCTTTTTTGTCAGGCTTTGTGTTTGCCAGTGCTAAAACCCCGAGGTTACATCAATAAAATTAATAACCGCTACACACTTTAATTATATTACACAGAAAATAACGAGTTAGTTGAAGCCGAAGTATGGCGAAAATCAAATAGAATAAAATACGAGGAGATTTATGCAGTACATTTCACATCAAGATCAGCAGTTAGCGTTTGAACAAACCGACAAGCCGAAGATTAGCAGTAATGAAGTACTGGTAAAAGTAGCAGCGATTGGCGTTAACCGCGCCGATTGTATGCAGCGCCTAGGTAAGTATCCTGCTCCTGAAGGGGATAGCCCTATACTAGGACTCGAATGTGCAGGTACCGTGTGTGAGCTTGGCAGTGAGGTAGACCCTAAATGGCAAGATAAGCGTATTTTTACTCTATGTGCCGGTGGTGCGTACAGTGAATATGTCGCGGTAGATGCGCAGCAATTAATGGAATTGCCAGATAATATTTCTATGGCACAAGGTGCTGCTATAAGTGAAGTGTATTTAACTGCCTTTGGCGCACTCTTTGAGTTAGGAAAACTACAATCAGGGCAAACGGCGCTTATTCATGCCGGTGCCAGTGGCGTAGGCGGAGCGGCTATTCAAATGGCAAAAAGTGCCGGTGCACAGGTGGTAATAACAGCAGGGTCTGATGAAAAATGTGAACACGCTAAAAGCTTAGGTGCTGACCATGTGATTAATTATAAAACCACTGATTTTGTTGAATATATGAAGGCACATAACTTAAGTGCAAACGCCATAGTCGATCCTGTTTCTGGCCGCTATTTGAATAAAAATGCCAAAGTGGCCGCAATGGATTGTCAGATTGTAATGCTCGCATTTTTAGATAGTCGCTTTGCCGAAGTCGATTTTGCACGCTTATTACAAAAGCGCATTTCGTTTCATGCCTCGACATTACGTAATCGCAGTATCGCGTTTAAACGTGCGTTAAAAGATGCATTTGTAGCGCGCTTTTATGATGATATTGCCAATCAAAAGTATGACTTTAATATTTATAAAACCATGCCATGGCAACAAGCTAGTGAGGCACATGCCATTTTAGAGGGTAATGAAAACTCAGGTAAAGTTGTATTATTGGTAGAGTGAAACAAGTAATGCCACAGGGATTAATATTGTTAATCCCTGTATGAGGCCATATACTTTAACAAACTATTTCGATTTTAAGGTTAATAATGAATCCAATTATTGCAATATTAAAAGAGCACAATGTCAGCGATGAAAAAGTAGCGGCATTATTTGAAGCATTTACCCAAAACCCAATGATGGCTATGGCTTTAGTACAAGAGCTGGGCATACCACCTGAAAAACTTCAGCAATTGATGGCGGTAGTAATGACCCAACCTCATTTAATTAAAGAAGCAACGGATGAATTAGGTTTAGATTTTGCAAAAGTACAAGAAGCGAAAGACAAGTTAAACCAACAGTAAACTATCTTTAGAGACATGTTTTATGCATGTCTCTATCCCTAAACATGTTTTGTTACACACTCATTTGAACGGCTCTGCATTTATACAATTAAATAAATACTTAACCTATAGCAGAGACAAAACATGAAGCGACTTTATAAATTTTGGAAAAATAACCGTTCTTAAGGGCCTGTTAACCTTTCAAGGTTGAATTTGCAGTAGTCTGTTTGGTATTTAAGCAAGGCAGAGCCTATGTGGTGTGGTTATTCCCCACAAATAGGCGATAACGTAGCATCAATGCCAAACAGGCATTGCCCAAAGGGTTCTTCCAAGGGGCGATTAACTCTTTGTTACTCGGTTTTTACTTAGCCCACTAGGTTACAAACCTCGCGCCGCGATTAAATCGCCCCTTGTTTGAACAAACTCCAATCCGCAAAGGTCAACAGGCCCTATTGTTTTTATTATTTTAATGAGCGTGCTTCGTAGTGCCGTCGCCGATTGGTACGAAGTACCAACAGGTTCAATGAAACCGACTATTGAAGAAGGCGACCGAATCCTTACCGATAAAATGGCGTATGATTTACGTATTCCATTTACGCATGTATCCCTGTTAAGACTGGCAGAACCAAAAACCGGCGATATTATTGTATTTGATTCTAAGGTGGCGGGTAACCGTTTAATAAAACGCGTTATTGGCACACCAGGTGATACAATTTCATTTCAAAACAACGAATTGACCATTAATGGTGAGAAAGTAAGTTATAGCACTTTAAACAAGAGCATTCAGTGGCTAGATAAAACTGAGCACTTAAAGGGGCATGCTCATACCATACGGCTTACCAAATCGGCAGCAAGCTTAGTGCAGTTTCCGGCAACATCGATAGCAGCAGATCATTATCTTGTTATGGGTGATAACCGCGATAACAGTGCGGACTCACGGGTTATTGGATTAATTACACGTGATGAGTTGCTTGGTCGGGCAGAGCGTGTGATTGTCTCGCTTGATTATGATGATTACTACTTGCCAAAAAGTGACCGATTTTTGAAGCGTTTAGAATAAAAAACTTACTATTATAATGGCTAAGCAAGATTGGTTAGCCATTGCTGTTTTTGCAGGTAGGATTATTTAAGGCATTAATCAATATCAATCGAGTAAGCTTCTAATAGCTTGTTAAGCTTAACTTGCTCTGAAGCATCAAACTCTATACCAACGCTAAGGCGGTTGCCTTTCATTTGGTTATTCCTAATGTAAGACGTAATAATAACAGGCTCGTTGTCTAATGGAGAAAGTATATGCACAAAAACTTGACGTTTTTTTAGTGCAACAAATCCAGAGCTTACGTGAATAGCAAAGCGACAACCACTCGGAGAAATATCAATAATTAAACCGTGCAATAAGCTTTTACTATCAGCATCAATATCGCTTTTATGTAAACTAATTTTAGCCGGAATGTGTGTAGGCAACCTGCTAGTTTCACGTAATTGTCGGCTTTCAATTTTTTTAGGGTAAGCTAAATAAATTAATCGTTCTGGGCGAAATGAAATCGCTAATATGCTGGTTGAAAAAGCAACACATTCGCCCCGTTCGTCTTCAATGATATAACGTACAATAGCCCCATTACCTTCAACTAAAATGTCGCTGTAATCATTTTTACCTGCTTGAGCAGGGTATTTTAATATTAAATATTTACCGGTGTCGTAGCCGATTAAAGTGAGTTTAAAGCGAACCTGAATGGGATTGTTAAATTGTATATCAATCATCTTTCCCGGGAGTAAATCGAGGAAAAACTTCTTTTGATCTTCAGTTGGCTTATCTTCAACAGTAGTATTATTTTTATTTGTTTCCACAAACACTTTCTCAATATTAACAGATGCTTAATTATCTTTTAATATAGTGTAAAAATCACTAGTATAAAAGAGGGCATTTAGTAAAAGAAATCGATATTTTGTGCTTATAATAGTGAGCGGAGTTAGTATTTTACTCCGCTGTTGAGATTAGGTTGTTACTCTTTTGGCAACAAAACAGTATCAATGACATGAATCACGCCATTGCTGGCTTTTACATCTGCCATTACTACGTTGGCACTGTTGATCATGACAGAGCTATCATTGGTGGTTACATTCACAGACTGGCCTTGCACGGTCGTTGCACTGTCTAATTTTACAACGTCTGCAGCCATTACTTTACCTGATACCACATGGTAGGTAAGAATTGCAGTTAACTTGTCTTTATTTTAGCTCTTAAGAAGGTTTTCAACGGTACCTGCTGGTAGCTTAGCAAATGCTTCATCAGTTGGCGCAAATACAGTAAAAGGGCCATCTCCTTTTAACGTATCAACGAGGCCTGCCGCTTTGACAGCTGCAACGAGTGTTGAAAAAGAACCATTGGCAGCAGCTACATCAACGATATCTTTTTTCATCCATGGTGATCGGCATGAGCTGCTGAAGATAGGGTTAAACTTGCTAATACAAAAGTCAGAACAGACGCTATTTTCTTAAACATGTTACTTTCCTTTAAATTGATTATTTGTCGGTTAAATATTGCGCAGGGTTGCTAGCTTACGATCATTTTTTAAAAAAGGGTGGGTCATTGCTTTATCCCAATAAAGGTATTTAATAAAAAGCAAAGCCAGCTATTAACCCTCCTCGTGAAAGCTTTTATGAGTAAACACGGTCTGTTTATTTTCAATTTTTTATATCCAGTTCAGCGATATAACGTCATTAATTAACAATAGGAAATAAACCATGAAAAAATGGGCTCTTTTTACAGCGCTCATTACATCACTTTCTTCATTAGCGTCTGTTGCTGGACAAACTGAAATGCAGATAAATACACATAATCAACAGCTTGAAAATGTGGCTATGATGGCACGATTAACGGGTAAAATGGCACAGCGTATAATCAACGCAGCGTCTGCAGCAGCGCACAAAGACAATTTAGCTGTATCAATAACCGTTGTGGATGCATCTGGGCAAACGCTGGCGGTACTTCGCGATCATCGTGCCGGTGTTCATACTATTCGTGCCAGTTATAAAAAAGCCTATACCGCCAATTCGCAAAAGCGTAAAACCGCAGTTATAGCAAAAGGCATAAAAGAGGGCACTATTCCAGCAGACCTTCGTTATTTAGGTGAAAACATTTTAATATTGGATGGCGGGGTGCCTATTTATATAAACGATACTGTGGTGGGGGCTGTGGGAGTTGGCGGTGCTCATGGCAGTGAGGATGTACCTGTTGCAAAAGCAGGGATCAAAGCGTTATGGTTAGCGCAGTAGAAAAACAGATCACGTTACTAAATATCCCCAAAAGTGATAGTAAAGGAGTTTACAGATTATGAACGAGACTGATTTAGCGCACTTAAAACGCACCGTAGCACTAGCTAAAGAGGCGTTAGAAGCAGGAGATGAACCGTTTGGCTCTGTGCTTGTTGATGCTAATGGGCATGTCTAAGTGAAATGCACGTTGCTACAGCACCGGTCAATCCTTTGCCTATTGAGGCTATTTCTCCCAATACGGCGGTTTATGGTCCAGTACCGGCACTTGCAGAGCAAGTTCATGCTTTGCACCGCCAATTTCACCAAGCAAGGTAACTAAAAAAGCAGCGAGCTGTCCTTTTATAATTCAATTAGTAAATAATGAGTGCATGTTATAGTTACCTGTACTCATTTTTAAATCAGAGCTGCAAAAGGCATAACTATGATTGTTAAGATGTTTGATAAACTACTATTTGCTTGCGCTTTTATTGTTTCATTGCAACTACCGCAGCTGAGTGATCATTACCAACAACATTTAGCGGGCTTATACCATGCCACCAAGTGGCAAGTTGATGGCTATGCAAAAACGGCCAAGCAATATAACTTTTCTAGCATGCAAGCGATGATAAACCGCCACTTAGCTAACGCTGAACCTAGCGTTAGAGCCGATGCAAATCAAAAACAGCAAACATTACTGCAATTTGCCGATTTAAAAAAAGGGATGGCTATTTTTGAACAAGGTAATTTAGTGCAAAAAATGCTGTATATGTTCTCCCTTGAGCGCGTTGACAGATTACAAAGTACACTTGATAACTTTAAGTTAGGTATCCCTTTAACCGCAAGTGCAGTGTTGTTTGCATTGGTATTAGCTATTTTATTAAATCAATTACTTATGCTGCCACATACTTTATATGTTTGGCGTAAAAAGCGTATTGCATCCGATGCAGTAAAATTTAATAGCTGATCGTCAATGAGTTATCATTGGTGATTTTCACTGTCCTTTTTAACAACAAATGCGCCACGAATGTCACCCAGTTTAAAATCAGTTGCCTGATCATTAGGATATAAAGTCGCTATTTTTTTAGAAACAGTGGGGTCAACCTGACTGCCATGACACGCTAAACATGCTTTTTGAGTAGGAATCGCTTTTACAAAATACCAGCCATCCGGTCTTTGCTCTTGATATTCTATGCTTGCTACCGGCTCGCCATTGAGCTTACGTTGTTCAAAGTTTAATAAAACATTTTTGAGCCATGCATCGGGTTGATTATCTGAGTTACGAGTTTTCAAAGCACTACGGCTAATTTGCCAAGGACTATTGCTATGTTGTGAAGCGATAGCGGGTGCAGCTGTATTACATACACTTATTGCCGCTAGTGGGCCGCTTTGTTTCATAGTACTAACCAGTACCTGTTTTAAATCACTTGAAAATGCCTTAATGGTTTGTCGTGCCTCGTCGGTATTGTTAGCAAAAGCAGCGGATGAAAGAAATAAACTGGAAAAAAGCAAAATAATGCGCATAATACACCTCTTAATATTAGAATATTCTAATATACAGGGTATCAGGTGTTTTTCAAGTATATCGTTTAGCGTTTAAGCACTTTTTTACTTAAGGCACCGCGCCTAAAATCGATAAACAGTTTCAAGAGAAAAAATATGCACAATAAGCACGGTGAGAGTAAAATAATAAACCAACAAAATAACCATGATGCTGGTGGACTTAATGCACAAGATCCATTAGCCGCTATTAAAGCAATTCGACTCGAACAGTTAGCGCAATGTAGGCTTAAAACACGAAAAGAAATACAACACATGCAAAACAAAAAATAGCCTTGGGCGATAAAAACTTGCTAAGTTAACGTTATTAATTTTAAAGGTTGGATAGTGCAATTAATCCGTTATCTATAAAACATCCGCATCAAATTATTACTTTTATAGCTTGGCTGTGCGCTTTAGCTGTGATGTTAATAGGGCTACTTGCGCCTGAAAATAAACGTGTTTTAATGCTATTGACACTGAGTTCGCTCTGCTTACTTATGTTTAATAGTGTAACGATGTCAGCTTGGGTATTTAAACGTTTTAAAGAGCAACAATTACGCTTTATTGCTCTTTTAGGCAGTGGCGCTTTTATGTTGTGTATCGCGGGTGATGTGGTTAATTTTAATTTACCTCAACACTATTATCGCTATAGTACCTTGATAAAACATGATTACTTAGTTGATTCAATCTTATTTTTTGCACCTGGTTACAGCCTTTTATTTATAGCCTGTGTGTTAGCTTTTAATATAAAACGCCGGGTGTCGCTTATAAAAAGTGCACTTTTTTTTGTTGTTGTGTTGGTGCTAAGTAGTGCGTCGCTCTCTACTATGTATCTTGAGGGGGCAGGAGATACTATTTTAGCTATGACTGGGGTTTATAGCTTAGTGATAACGGCTGTTGGGCTTATGGGTCTGGTATTAGTTGTTGCCTATGGTGGGATTAACGCACCCAAATCAATAGTGTGGGTGAGCTTAGGGCTTTTCCTTGCTGCATTGGCTGATGCCATTATTGGTGCTTTTTGGATTTATGGTAATCAGGGGCAAGGCTTTTACCCTCAAGTGCGCTATATAAACTGGTTTGTGTATATTAGCTCGCAAAGCTTGGTGATTCACTTAGCAAAAGTTGTTGCAGTAATACCAAATCGCAATAATGCTTAATTATTTTTCAGGGAGCAAACCAGAGAATAGCGGCGTTAAAAACTCTCATTAGAATAGCTAAATAACAAATGAAAAAAAGCCGCTAAATATTAGCGGCTTTAAGCGATAATAATTACATTACGCGCATACCCGGCTCAGAGCCGTCGTCTGGGTTAAGAATGTAAATTTCTTTACCACCAGGGCCTGCCGCAAGTACCATGCCTTCAGACATTCCAAAACGCATTTTACGTGGTTTGAGGTTAGCAACCATTACCGTTAATTTACCTTCAATGTCTTCTGGTGCGTAAGCCGATTTAATTCCAGCAAACACTTGGCGAGTTTCACCGCCTAAATCAAGGGTTAATTTAAGCAGCTTGTCAGCGCCTTCTACGTGCTCTGCTTTGGCAATTTTAGCAACACGCAGGTCTACCTTTGCAAAGTCATCAAACTCAATCTCTTCGCTAATAGGCTCTTTTGCAAGTGGGCTATTAGGATCGATTTTGTCTTTTTCAGCAACTAAGCTTTCTTTTGATTCTTCAACCATTTTATTCACTTTATCCATTTCTACACGTTGCATTAACGGCTTAAATTTATTGATAGGGTGGTTTACTAGCGCTGTTTGCGCACCCTGCCAAGATAATTCATCATTTAAAAAGGCTTCAACATTACTTGCCATGCCAGGTAGCACGGGTTTTAAGTAAGTGATCAACACGCGAAATAGGTTAAGTCCTAGTGAGCAAACCTGATGCGCTTCTTCTTGCTTTGACTCATCTTTAATAAGCACCCAAGGCGCGGCATTATCAATAAACTGGTTTGCTTTATCAGCAAGTGCCATGATTTCACGAATTGCACGGCTGTATTCGCGGTTCTCGTAATATTCGGTGATTGTCGCTGATGCGTTCTGGAATTCTGCAAGCAGTTGAGGTTGCATAACTGTATTGCTCAGCTTACCGTCGAACTTTTTAGTAATAAAACCAGCACAACGACTGGCAATATTCACTACTTTACCTACTAAGTCTGAGTTTACACGTTGTGCAAAATCTTCAAGGTTTAAATCTAAATCGGTAATGCCACTATTAAGTTTAGCTGCGTAGTAGTAACGTAAAAATTCTGGGTCTAGGTTATCTAAATAAGTACGCGCTTTAATAAACGTACCTTTTGATTTAGACATTTTTGCGCCATTGACCGTAACAAAACCATGGGCGAATACGTTAGTTGGCTTTCTAAATTGAGCGCCTTCTAACATGGCAGGCCAAAATAGACTGTGGAAATAGATGATGTCTTTACCAATAAAGTGATAAAGCTCAGCGTCTGAACCTTCTTGCCAAAATGCATCAAAGTCGATGCCCTGCTTATCACATAAGTTTTTAAAGCTCGCCATATAACCAATAGGCGCATCTAGCCATACGTAAAAGTATTTACCTGGTGCGTTTGGAATTTCAAAACCAAAATAAGGTGCATCACGGCTAATGTCCCATTGCTGGAGACCATCGGCAAACCACTCATCTAACTTGTTGGCCATTTCTTGTTGAATTGTGCCTGAATGTAGCCACTCTTTAAGCATGTCTTCAAAGGCGGGTAAATCAAAAAAGTAATGCTCAGAATCTTTTAAGATAGGCTCAGCACCTGACATGACAGAGCGTGGGTTAATCAGCTCGGTTGGGCTGTAGGTTGCCCCACAGGCATCACAGCTATCCCCGTTCTGATCTTCCGATTTACATGTAGGACACGTGCCAGTGACAAAGCGATCTGGCAGAAAAATGCCTTTTTCTGGATCGAATAACTGTGAAATAGTGTGCTTTTTAATATGACCGGCATCGTTAAGGCGATTATAAATAAGCTCACTAAATTCTTTATTCTCTTGGCTATGGGTACTGTGGTAATTATCAAATTTGATATTAAAATCAGCAAAGTCGCGTTGGCGCTCGATACTAACGTTTTTTACCATTTCCTCAGGCGTGATCCCTTGCTTTTGCGCATTAAGCATAATAGGTGTGCCATGAGCATCATCGGCGCACACATAGTACGCTTCGTGGCCTTGTAGTTTTTGAAAACGCGACCAAATATCAGTTTGAATATACTCTAATAAATGCCCTAAATGGGTAGGGCCATTGGCATAAGGTAATGCGCTAGTAATCAGGATCTTTCGCTGTGCCATAATCATTCCGAATTAAGCGTTCCTAGTCAGGAACAGATGAAAATTATTACATTATCGATAAGCAAAGTGATAACAGAGCACACTGCTTATCGATATTTACTAATTGACTGGTGTTAATGCCCTGAATGTTACATAATTCCGTGGCACTTTTCATCAAAGAAACGCTATTTTATTGCTATGTTTGGACTGTCGAAACTATTCTCTGCAAAATCGGTGCAAAAACAACCGATTATTTCTGCTCTAGCGGCCTATCGCAGTGCCGCTTTCGCTGTGGGTATTGAGCAAGATTTCATTGCTGATATCACTCAAAACACTGATAAATCAATTACGGTTAAACTCAATCTCCCTTTTGCGGCGCAATCTGAAATGCCGCATGTGGCTCAATTTTTGACTGAGCGTTTAAAGATTGATGTAAACGTAACGGCTAGTGTTCACCTTAAAGAGGCTGCGAAATTTAAAGCCATTAAACATATTGTTTTAGTCGCCTCAGGAAAAGGTGGGGTGGGTAAATCTACTACGGCTGTAAATCTTGCGGGTTCGCTTAAAAATGAAGGCGCAAAAGTAGGCATACTAGATGCCGACATTTACGGTCCGTCAATTCCTATGTTATTAGGATTAGTTGGCAGTGAGCCGGTTACAAAAGACAATAAACAATTACAACCGTTTGATGCCAATGGTATTAAAGCGCAATCTATCGGTTTTTTAGTCCCCAGCGATGATGCCACCGTATGGCGCGGTCCAATGGCCTCAGGGGCGCTTAGTCAGCTTTTAAATGAAACCGATTGGGGTGAACTTGATTATTTAATTGTAGATATGCCGCCAGGTACCGGTGATATTCAATTAACCATGAGCCAAAGAGTGCCAGCCAGTGGCACCGTGATTGTCACGACGCCACAAGACTTAGCGCTTGCTGATGCGCAAAAGGGTATTGCTATGTTTAATAAAGTAAATGTGCCAGTGCTCGGTTTGATTGAAAATATGAGCCATTACATTTGTGAGCATTGCGGCGAGGCCAACCATGTATTTGGTAAAGACGGTGCGCAAAAATTAGCCCTTAAGCATGGTGTGCCTGTGCTTTCGCATATTCCGCTTGCGATTGATATCAGAGAATCCTCTGAGCAAGGTAAGTTGATTGCCGATGATACAGATGCGGTTATTAGCAAAACTTACAGCGCGGCCGCGCGATTGGTTGCCAGCACGCTTTACTATCAACAACATCACAACGCGATTGACGTTGTGATTACGGAAGATTAAAAATGAGACTTTCAGATACACATATTAAAGAATACTTAAACGATGGGCGCATTGTTATCGAGCCCGCGCCAACGAGTGAAATGATTTCAGGGGTTACCGCTGATCTTCGCTTAGGTAATAAGTTTAGAACATTTCATGCCCATAATGCCGCTTATGTTGATTTAAGTGGTCCAAAAGATCAGCTTAATAAAGCGTTAGAATCAATCATGAGCGACGAAATTGTATTAGCTGAAGGCGAAGCGTTTTTTCTACATCCTGGCGAGCTTGCGTTGGCAATAACCTATGAAAAAGTAACCCTACCTGCAGACATTGTTGGTTGGTTAGACGGGCGTTCATCGCTGGCACGTTTGGGTTTAATGGTGCATGTTACAGCACACAGAATCGATCCTGGTTGGAGTGGTAATATTGTTTTAGAGTTTTATAACTCTGGTAAGCTGCCGCTTGCACTCAGACCTATGATGAAAATTGGCGCAATGAGTTTTGAAACACTTACCGGTCCGTGTGAAAGCCCTTATAACACCCGCATTGATGCAAAATATAAAGATCAGAATAGTGCGGTAGCAAGCCGTATCAGTGACGATAAATAACTGAGCTAAACAATAGCTTATTTTTCTAGTTGATGAAGCGCATAACCTAATAGTTGAAAATAATGGTTAAGCGCTTCATTGGCGTGTAACGTGTGATTTAGCTCAGGATAAATTAAGTTATTATTACTCAAACCGCCGACTAAAAAACTGTTTTTGATTGTTTGATGCTCGTTGATACAGGCTTCAAAACACCGAGCAGCAAGCTCCTCTGGCATACTCATATACAGCTGATTATGCGCTTTATCAAACGCAATGCATTTATTTACAAATTCATTGGCATGTTCACCGCTTTGCTCTAAAAACACCTGTTTATAAAATTGATTAAGTGCATCATTAAGTGGATGGCTTAAGTCGGGTGAGTTTGATAACCATAACTTAGAAGCGAAACCAAAGCGGGTTTTTGATTTAAACAAATGCTCACTAATATGATGATCAAAAGCATGAAACCATTCATGGGCTAAAGCGCCACCGCCTGCATTTTTAGCCAGTGCTAAGGTTTGGTCATACGCATTATAATGTGCTTGCACGCCTTTTTGTCCACCGTGACCAAAAGCGAAATTAAGTTTGCCACGCAGGCCAATGGCTGTGGGTGGTAAATGCAAAATCTGCGCTAAATCAGCCAGCGCATCATAAATTAAGTTGGCACTAATAAAGCGCTCTTCTTTAGTAACCCATTTACCAACCACCATAGAACGAAAACTAAATGTGGTTCTTATATCACTAAAATCGACTTGATCGTCAAAACGATAGTCGGGACCTTGGCGAGAAAACCCGCGTTTTAATCGAGATGTGGTATTACGCATCGGTTATTTTATTTCAGCTTATTACAAGTAACGTGCTTTTACGTGAGCGGGCATGTGTTGGGTTTGTTTTTTTATTAATTCCTCTAATAAACCATACAAGGGGGCAGGGTTTAGTGCTTCTATGAGCCATAAACTATGTGCTACAGCTTCTAGTGTCGATAAACTATCTGCTCTAGGGGCTTTACGAATAGCATAACGGTTGGTGGGGATATGGCTAAAGCTTACCGTTTTAAACTGTTGTAATAACGAGGTTAATTGCAAAATTTTAAAGGCTTTATTCCATGTACCATCAATCACAATTAAATGCGTAATCTCTTGTAGATTTTCTTTACTATTCGGTCGGTCTAATTTTACGGCGCTCTCGCTTGGGTAGAGTAATACGCTCGATTCAATAGGCAGGTCTTGTAAACTGGCGAAGTCCTGATTATTTTCGCCTCTAATAATTTTACAGTGGGTTAAACCCAAAGCTAATAGCTGCGCCGTATTTTTGCTAACTTTTGCTTCACTGGGGTGCTGCAAAATAATAACCTGAGTTTGGTTATTAACACGGGTAATTGCGCTGCAAATACAAGTGCTTAGCGAAAAGTTACACTGTTTACAAAGAGGGCGTGCCATTGAATACACTATGTCGTTAGTACATTTGCCGTAATTATACATTTTTGCACTAATAAAGTTGGTTTTTTTTGTGCTTAGATATAGAGTAAGAGATAAGAAGAAAATCGATGGACCGTATTGAAGGGCATGAATATGACAGAGATCAATATTGACGAATCCGCTTTAGAAAGTATGGAATCGCTATTAGGAGAACAATTTCCAGATACGCTGGAATTTTGTTGTGCGGAATTTGAGCGATTGGGTAACGAAGCAATTGCTGCGATTGGGCAAGATAAAGAGGCTGCTATTCGCCACTCTCATAGCCTTAAATCAAACGCCGCTCAATTTGGTGCGGCAAGTTTAGCCGAAGTTGCCCGTTTAATTGAATATAATTTAAATAACGGGAATGACGAGCAGGCTGTTAATGCAGCCCATGGATTAATGGCACAAGTTACTGGTTCACAAGCAAAACTAAATGCATGGTTAGCTGGACGCTAAGCGTGTTTTAACAGTAATAAAAAAGAGTGTTAACGTGAATTTTTTTCAGTTTTAAGCGCTTAATTTTTCTAGTAATTCACGGCTTTACTGCGTTAGTCTAATGACTAACTTGCTCTTTAGAGGTAACAATGTCAGAAATAAAAAAGAGTCATAAATTAGACGGCGTCTGTTATGACATCCGAGGTCCCGTTTTAGTGCAAGCTAAAAAAATGGAGGATGAGGGCCAAAAGGTATTAAAGCTTAATATAGGTAACCCCGCCGCATTTGGTTTTGATATGCCAGAAGATATGCATCGCGATATCATCCGTAATTTATATTCAGCTCAAGGGTACTGTGACTCTAAAGGTCTTTATTCTGCGCGTGTTGCTATTTATCAGCACTACCAACAGCGTGGCTTACACAATTTAGACGTTGATAATATTTACATTGGTAACGGTGTGAGTGAACTTATCCAAATGGTTACTCAAGCACTGTTGAATAATGATGATGAAGTGTTAATTCCTGCCCCAGATTATCCACTTTGGACAGCCTCGGTAAGATTAGCAGGTGGTAATCCGGTTCACTACTTGTGTGATGAAGAGCAAGATTGGTTTCCTGATATTGACGATATCAAAAGTAAAATCACTTCTAAAACCAAAGCATTAGTGCTGATTAATCCCAACAACCCAACCGGGGCTGTGTACAGTGACGCTTTGCTTGAAGAATTGATCAATATTGCTCGAGAGCACAAACTACTGCTGTTAAGCGATGAAATATACGAGAAAATTCTATACGACGGCGTTACCCATACTTCTATTGGTTCATTATGTGATGATCTCCCTATCATCACCTTTAATGGCTTAGCTAAAACATACCGTGCTGCTGGGCTGAGAATGGGCTGGATGGTGTTAAGTGGTCGCACGGCATTAATGACAGATTTAATTAAAGGCTTAGATATTCTTGCTTCAATGCGTCTTTGTGCCAATGTGCCCGCACAATATGCAATTCAGCAAGCACTGGGAGGGGTTCAATCAATTGATAGCTTAATAGACCCCGGTGGGCGTTTATATGTGCAGCGAGATATTGCTTGGCGCGGCTTAAATGCGATTGATGGAATTAGTTGTAAAAAGCCAAAAGGGGCGCTTTATGCTTTCCCTAAAGTGGACACCGCTAAATTCAATATTAAAAGCGATGAACAAATGATGTTTGATTTGTTAAAAGCAGAAAAAATATTATTAGTGCATGGGCGCGCCTTTAACTGGCCAGAGCCTGATCACTTTAGATTGGTATTTTTACCCAATAAAGATGATTTATCGAGTGCAATGATGAAAATGCAGCGTTTTTTCAAAGATTACCGACAAGAATAAAGAAAAAACGAGCCAAGGGGCTCGTTTTTTAGTTAATGCACTAAAGTAAATGGTCGTGTTTCAAAGCATGCAATAGGGCACTGCATACGTTGCCTTGGGATACCTGCTTCCATAAAGACGTGGCCTTGCACAGTAAACCCATTATTTTTGAATCGTTCTACTTCGTTTAAAATACAATTAATACTGATTGCTTCAATACCTTGCTCCGCTGCTAATTTAACAATGAAATTAAGCAGTGACTTATAAACATTGCGGTTGCGATGCTGCGGCAATACGGCGATTCTTCCAATTAAACCATCATTACATAATCGACCTGTGGCAACAGGTGAGTGCATATTATCGGTGACCAGAATATGTTGAGCGAGTGCATCTAAGTTGTCAAATTCAATACTTTTAGGAATATGTAACTCATATACAAACACTCGCTCCCTTATATGTTGCAGTTGGCTTTTTTCACTTTGCCAATCAACTTTGTCAATGGTATAAACCATGACCTCCTCCTAGCTAAACCAAATACCTTCATTAACCAGTGTAGTAAAAGTTTCGATAAAATCTAGGCTAGGTGTGGTTGCATTAAGCACGCTACTATCAAATTCAATAAAATCAGTAAGCTGTTTTACCGCTTCTAAATCAGATAAGGGTAAAGCGTAGTTTTCGCCATTGATACTTAGAAGTAACTCTGCATCCATACATTGATAAATAGCACGTGTGCCCCCTAAACGCTCAAATGTTACTTGGTTTTCAAGCAGTTGTTGTATTTGTGCGACACTAAATGGGTCTTCTTCAGGGGCTAAGTCCATATCATGCTTAGGTTGGCTAAGGGTGTTACCTAACCAGTGTTTAAATAAACTCTCGTCTTCAAGCAATGCTTGCATTAACGTTTTTACTTTATCGACTTCGCTTTGGGTTAGCTCACCTTTGGAATCACGCAGGGCGAGGGTATGGTCGGTATACCTTTTTTGGCCGCTTTCTGTGTCGATAATATGATCAGCAAAACTTGAAAGTAAATCTTGCTGATTAGGTGCTCTAAAACCGACTGAATAGTTGAGTGCATTTTCAACCGCATAGCCTTCATGAGGACAACCGGGTGGTATATATAAAATATCACCGGGCTCTAAAATACAATCAATCACAGCACTAAAAGCTTCAACTTGCAGTAATGTTTTATTTTGGGCAAATTGTTTTAGTGTTGGGTCGGGTAATCCTACCCGCCAATGGCGTTTACCTTCACCTTGAATAATAAATACATCGTATTGGTCTAGATGTGGGCCAACACCGCCACCTGGGGTTGAGTAGCTGATCATCAAATCATCTATGCGCCAATTTGGTATAAAGCGAAAAGGTTCAAGTAACTGAGCAGCCTCTGGGTGCCAATGATCCACTGCTTGCACGAGTAGCGTCGAATGCTGATCAGTGAGTATTTCAAAATCGTCAAATGGCCCCTGATGCGATTGCCATTGTTGGTTGTGGTTAGTAATAATGCGCGATTCTATGCTGTCTTCCATAGCAAGGCCTGCGAGTTCATTCGCATCAAGTGGGTCTTGAAAATCTTTAAAACCAGCTTTGATCAACAGTGGTTTTTTTTGCCAATATTGACTTAAGAACGCTTGCTCTGATAATTCATTTATTTTTAATTGATACATAGAATGCCTATAACGTTAAGACCTAAATGAAAAAAGCGAAAGGCAGGTACCTTTCGCTTTTTATTAGTAGATTTGAGTGATTAAACTAAATCATCAATAAACTCAACAGCGCGACCAATGTAGTTAGCCGGCGTTAGTTTTTTCATTTCAATTTTTGCAGCTTCTGGTAGGTCTAAACCATCGATGAAATCAGCCATAATTTCTTGATTTACACGTTTACCACGGGTTAAATCTTTTAGCTTTTCATATGGTTTTTCAATACCGTATTTACGCATAACGGTTTGAATTGGCTCAGCGAGCAGCTCCCAGTTTTGGTCAAGCTCATCTGCTAAACGTTGCTCGTTCACTTCAAGTTTGCTTACACCTTTAAGGGTTGATTGGTATGCAATTACCGCATAACCCATACCTACACCTAAGTTACGTAATACGGTTGAGTCAGTTAAATCACGTTGCCAGCGAGACACAGGTAGTTTTTGTGCTAAATGACCAAAGATAGCATTGGCTAAGCCTAAGTTACCTTCTGAGTTTTCAAAATCAATTGGGTTCACTTTGTGTGGCATAGTTGATGAGCCAATTTCACCCGCAATAGTTTTTTGCTTAAAGTGATTAAGTGCAATGTAGCCCCACATGTCGCGGTCAAAATCGAGCAAAATAGTATTAAAGCGTGCAATTGCATCAAAAAGTTCTGCAATGTAATCATGCGGTTCAATTTGCGTGGTAAACGGGTTGAGAGTTAAACCTAGGCTAGTTACAAACTTATCGGCGTGGGTATGCCAATCGTAGTCAGGGTATGCACTAAGGTGTGCATTGTAGTTACCCACAGCACCGTTTACTTTACCTAGCATTTCTACTTGTGCAATTTGGTCACGTTGGCGCTTTAAACGCATGTAAACATTTGCAAACTCTTTACCCATAGTTGAAGGCGTTGCAGGCTGTCCATGTGTACGAGTCATCATTGGAATGGCTTTGTACTCAATTGCTTTTTCTTTAATAGCGCTTAATAACTCATCACAGTAAGGTAAAACGACGTTGTTACGCGCTTCACTTAACATTAAACCATGAGATAGGTTATTAATATCTTCAGAGGTACAGGCAAAGTGAATAAATTCATTAATTGCGTGTAGCTCAGCATTATCAGCTACTTTTTCTTTTAGTAAATACTCTACGGCCTTAACATCATGGTTTGTCGTGCGTTCGATGTCTTTAACTCGCTGAGCATCAGCTTCACAGAAGTTATCTACAATGGCATTCAACAGCGCATTCGCTTCGTCGCTAAAAGCGGGGACTTCTTTAATCTCGCTTGCTGCAGCTAACGCTTGCAACCAACGCACTTCAACGGTTACGCGGTATTTGATTAATCCAAATTCGCTAAAAATACTGCGTAGTTCAGTGGTTTTGCTGCCGTAGCGACCATCAACCGGAGAGATAGCCGTTAACGCTGAAAGCTCCATAATAACTCCTAAATTTTAGTTTGAACGATAATTAAATTTTTGTTTTAGCTATGGCGAGAATTTTTCTTTTTGCAAAAAAGAAATGACGACGTTTGCCGCCCATTTGTCGCCATAATACTGCACTGCGAATTCCGGCTAAAAGTAATGCGCGGATTTTATTTTGCGTGAGCTGCTGTTTTAATAACTCGGGTTTACCATAAACCTGAATTCGGTGCCCAAGGGGGCTTAGCACCGACGAGTATATATCTGCTAAACCGGCAACAACACTGTCATCGGTAATAGCAAAATGGTCTAAACGACGATGAATATCATCAATACGTTTACCTAATTCATTGAGGTTTTTACTGTTAGCACTAAGCGCACGCTCTAACTGCATTAAACCACCCACATATTTGACTATTTCTACATCTTTTTGAGCACCGGCACTCAGTTGTGCCATCAATGTTTTATAGCCATCACGTAAGTTATGCTCACCTTGATACACATCTTCAGGGGACGCTGGCGAGGTTTGCACAATACTCGATAATAAAATCGATAAATCTTGTTCATCAGCGCGACCATACTGAGCAACCTTCTGAACTTGCTTAGCCACTTGACACATGGCTGCAAGCGCCATGACTTGGTGTTGATTCATTATTTGATCACCGAGTCAATAATACCGCCACCTAAACATACTTCATTAGCGTAAAATACCGCAGATTGTCCTGGGGTTACCGCTTTTTGTGGCTCATCAAATAATACGCGTGCCATACCATCTTCACCGACTAACAAGGTACAGCTTAGGTCCTCTTGACGGTAGCGTGTTTTTACGGTGCAACGAGTAGTACCTTGAGGACCAACACGATCTACCCAGTGTAATTGGTTGGCATTTAGGCCATTACTGTAAAGGCGAGGGTGATTTTTACCTTGGCCCACAATCAATACATTGCGTTCAACATCTTTGTCTACAACATACCAAGGTTCGCCTGAGCCCTCTTTCATACCACCAATTAACAAGCCTTTGCGCTGACCTAAGGTGTGGTACATCAAGCCTTCATGTTCACCAACGTTGTTACCATCTGTGTCTTCAATAACACCAGGTTGAGCAGGTAAGAATTTTTGTAAGAAATCTTTAAATTTACGCTCGCCAATAAAACAAATGCCGGTGCTGTCTTTTTTATCATGGGTAATTAAATCTTGCTCTTCAGCAATACGGCGCACTTCTGGCTTGGCAATATCTCCCACAGGGAACAGCGTTTGCGCGATGTGTTCATGACTCAATGTGTACAAAAAGTAGCTTTGATCTTTATTATCATCTAGGCCACGGCACATAACATATTTATCATCTCTGAGCTCACGACGTACGTAGTGGCCCGTTGCTATATAGTCAGCACCAAGTGCTTGAGCCGCAAATTCTAAAAAGGCTTTAAATTTAATTTCTTTGTTACACATGATGTCTGGGTTAGGTGTGCGACCAGCTTTGTACTCAGCTAAAAAGTATTCGAATACGTTATCCCAGTATTCGGCTGCAAAGTTAACGGTATGAAGTTCAATACCTAATTTGTCACAGACAGCTTGGGCATCTTTTAAATCTTCAGCGGCAGCGCAATATTCATCATTGTCATCTTCTTCCCAATTCTTCATAAACAAGCCTTCTACTTGGTAGCCTTGTTGTTTTAATAAATATGCAGATACAGAAGAATCAACACCGCCGGACATACCAACGATGACTTTAATGTGACTATTTTCGCTCATGAATAATTTCGCTTATACAGATTACTGTTAACTTGGAAAGGCCGCGATTATAGCATGTATTTTGTAAGTGCTTAAAGAGAGGAAGGGCTATTGAATAGATTTTGTTGCTTTTTTTTGTTGGTTCGGGATGATTTACTCTTTGTTAGTCGATTTTTACTTAGCCGATTTGATTACACATTTTGCGGTGCTATTGTAGCCCCTTTGTTTGAACACATTTTAATTTGCAAAGAACAACAGGTCCAAATGTCAGGCCATTAAATTACAAACACTCATTTAAGTTATAAGTGATGAGTAAATGTTGTTTATTTAAGGTGTTAGTACTATTTAAAGAATATCAAAGAATATATTTATTATTGTTATTAACAAACCTTTACAATCAAATGATTATGCAATACCTTTAGATGAGTTTAAATTGAATAAACACGCAAATAAGTATTTATAATATAGTCAATGGAATGAATATATGAATTATGCTTCTCAAGCACAAAAGGTAAAATCTTACGTTGTTGAGTTATCAACAAAGGTACAACGCGATGATTGCTTAGTAGCAGAACAATTGCCACATAACGTTAAAGAATCAGCTTACCAACTGTTTTATCAAACCATTAGGGTTCCTCGTCCTTACCGCTTTGAAGAACCCAACCCTATTTCAGCGCTATTTAGACTCATTGAACATTCTTTAGACTTTATTAATCCCTTTCAACAAGTCATTTTAAAGCAGCTAGAAAAGTGGTGGTTAGAATGGCATTTTGTTGCCACTATGAATGCTTCTCTTGAAATGAAACACGTTGAACAGCAGCGTTTTGTTAGTAGTGCAACTGAACATCCAATGCGAAAACATGAGCTGAGCCATTATGCAAAATTATTTACTATTTTGCCTTTGCCCGTGTGTAATGTTTGTATGGTAACCGGCGATATTTTAAAGCTTAATCAACGCTTTGTAGATGTATTTGGTTATACAATTGATGATATTCCTAATTTAAAACAGTGGTGGAAGGTCGCGTATCCTGAGCCTAGTTATAGAGAGTCTGTTCAAACGATGTGGGGTGAATCTTTAGCGCAGGCAAATAAAAATAATGACGATATTCCCGCTAATGACTATCAAATTGTATGTAAAGATGGTTCGAAAGTGATAATGCAAGTGTCAGGTATTAGTGTAGAAAGTGAATTTATTGCTGTATTTAACGATGCGACGGAGCGTTTGAAAACCCAAGAGATACTCAGCGATATGGCCTTTTTAGACTCATTGACTAAAATTGCCAACAGACGCCGTTTTGACGAAAAATTACATGCTGAATTTAAAAAACTGATAAAAGTAAATACTCAACTTTCTATGATCATTATTGATATAGATAATTTCAAAAAATTTAATGATAGGTATGGTCATGTTGCCGGAGATAAGTGTTTACATAGCGTAGCGCAAAAGCTGGCAGAAACAGTCAGTCGTCCTGAGGACTTTGTAGCGCGCTATGGCGGAGAAGAGTTTGTTGTTTTACTCCCTCAAACAGATGATCAAGGTGCGCTCTTTATTGCAGAACAAATACAAAAATCTATTGAAGATTTAGCGATAGCTCATGAAGATAGTTTTACTGGCTTTCTCTCTGTGAGTATGGGAGTTCATACGGTAAAACATGGCGAAAAAACTAACCATGTCGATTTCTTTAAAGCAACGGATAGTGCGCTGTATTATGCAAAAAAGCAGGGCAGAAATTGTATTGCCTTAGGAAGGCATGAATAACACAGCATGTTTAACCTTTGCTTTTAATACCAGATAAGCAAAGGTTAACGTAAAGTATTACTGTTGGTTTGTGGTCCACTGATTTTATATTGACCTGTTTCAATTCCATCGAGTGTGTATTTACCAATACTATAGCGAATTAACCGTAACGTTGGGTGGCCAATGTGTGCGGTCATTCGTCGAACTTGACGGTTTTTCCCCTCGTTTATAGTGATACTCAACCAAGATGTTGGAATTGATTTACGTTCTCTCACTGGGGGAGTGCGTGGCCAAAGCGCTGGTTCATCGATTAACTTTACCTGTGCAGGTAAGGTTAATCCATCTTTGAGTTCGACCCCTTGACTGAGCGCATCAATAGATGCTTCTGTAGGCACCCCCTCAACTTGTACCCAGTACGTTTTGTTGGTTTTTTTACCAGGAGCGGTTAAGGTATTTTGTAATTTCCCGCAATTGGTCAATAATAACAAGCCTTCACTGTCTCTGTCTAAGCGACCCGCAGCATAAACATCTTTAATAGGAATAAAATTAGCCAGTGTTTGTCTATTTTGCTCGTCTGTAAATTGGCAAAGGACATCATAAGGTTTGTTAAATAAAATAACTTTTTTATCGCTTTGGGCTATCTGTGGCTTAATTGCTCTTTTTATCGGGCTCTTTTTTACAGCACTGCGCGAATATGTACGACCTGTATTGCGTTTACTTGTTGAAGATGACGTGTTTTTAGCTTTTTGTTTCATTAAATACACCGTGCAGGTTTAGGTAAGCCCGCAATTTTAGTGGCTTGTTTAGCTGGTCCCTTTGGAAAAAGTTTATACAAGTACATGCTATTACCTTTATCCTCACCGAGCGCTTTAGCCATCGCTTTGACTAACATTCTAATTGCCGGGCTGGTGTTGTATTCAAGATAAAATGCGCGCACAAAGTTAACAACTTCCCAATGCTGTTCGGTTAATATAATGCTTTCATGTTGTGCAATAACATCGGCCAATTCTTTAGACCAATCAGTATGATCTAGCAGGTAACCTTGCTTATCTGTGTCTATTGTTTGATTATTAAATTCCAGCATAAATCACCAAGTAATTGATTGTTTAGATGATAAACTTAGGGTAACGAACTCATCATAGCTAATCGCTTTATCATTCAAATTTAAAGAGATACCACGCGCCGCTGCATCGTCCTTTAAAATATAAAGCGAATCGGCAAATTGTCTGTATTGCCCTTTAGCAAAACAGGCATCACCCACTAATAAAACCGAGTCTGTTAGCATAATCAGATTATCGAGACTGTTTGCACTGTAGTAATTCAGTGGTTTTGAAAATATATGTAAAGTGCTCATAGCGTTACCACGTGCTGCTGATTTTGAATTAACTGTTTTTGGGCATTAAAGTTAACGGTTTTTACTTCAATAAGTAGCTCATTTTTACTTAAACCGTAGTCAATGAGTGACTTCTCACACACGTAGATATTGTCAACATCATATATTTCTAGGGTTTTAATATTTTTAAAAAAATCTTTAAGCCCCAAACTATTCGGGCTTTGATTTTTTTTAAGAGCTAGCACCGCAGGACCGCTAAACAACCAACTTATATTTTGATCAACTGCGGCAAAAATAAGCGTCATATCGAGTGCATCGCGAATATGCATGTCATCAAATGGGCTTGATTGACTAATAACGAGTACATTAATCATTTAAATTGTATCCATTTATCTGCTTCACTGGCTAACATAGCAAATTCAGCGAGGCCCGCTACAGCGAATACACCAGTATTTTGCATATCTAAGCCACGCTTTTCAGCTGCCGTAACGCACAGCATTAAATTAATATTTTTGTCGGCTAGTTGTTGCCAAAGTGAGGATAAATTGAGCTCATCTGAGGCAAGTTCAAAATGCGTAGAAGCATGATAGATAGCATCTTGGTATAAAAATATTGCATCAATACTATGCCCTTGTGCTAAACAGGCGTGAGCAAATTTAACAATACGCTGTGTGGTATCGTGATCCGATGGTGGAGTATGTAAAGAAAGTACAAAGCGTGCCAAAACTATTCCAATAAAAAAGCCCCAATAAAGGGGCTATTTTAACAGAACTATTTAATTAGTCATTATTTGCGCCAAGTAACGCAAGTAAAGACGTAAATAAGTTATAAACGCTCAGGTATAAAGAAACCGTTGCGCGGATATAATTCGTTTCGCCACCATTAATGATTCTGCTCGTATCGAACAAAATTAGGCCAGACATGATTAATACCACGGCTGCGTTTAGTACCATAAACATTAAAGAACTACCTAGGAAAATATTTACAATACTTGCCACGATAACCACAATTAAGCCCACAGTTAAAAAACCACCCATAAACGAGAAATCTTTTTTAGTGTTAAGTGCATAAGCAGATAAACCAAAGAAGATTAACGCTGTAGAACCTAGCGCTTGCATAATTAGCATAGGGCCATTAGGTAATTGCGCATAGTGATTAAGGAGTGGGCCTAAACCAGCGCCCATTAATCCTGTAAACGCAAACACCCAAAATACACCAGATGCTGTGTCGGCTTTTTTGTTTACAACAAAAAGAAGGCCAAACGAAACCAGAGTGAACACTAGTCCCATGAAATAAGGTAATTGCAGTGCCATTGAAATGCCAGCGGTGACGGCACTAAATGCAAGTGTCATTGCAAGTAGAAAATAAGTGTTTTTAAGCACTTTGTTTGTTTCAATGGTCGACATTACCGGCTTTGCAGTATTGTACGATTGATTAAATGCCATTGTAGAGCTCCTGTAAGTGAAACTAATTAGTTCCTGTAATTTAACTAAAATTAGATTATCAACTCTTATATGTTTGGGCAAACCTTTGTAGATCAATAGACAATTAAATTTAAATAAAAGTTCACTCGGCGTATAGGAATTGCTCTTTTGCTTTATGTTTAAACAAATTAGTTGTTTTTTAATCACTTGAACAAATAATTGAAAAAAAAGCTTCACAAAGCCCATGGGTTTCCCTATTATTCAGGCCGTGAGGAGAGATGGCAGAGTGGTCGAATGCACCGGTCTTGAAAACCGGCAGGGGTTTATAGCCCCTCTAGGGTTCAAATCC
>NZ_JALNTH010000098.1:0-1049 GCF_023161935.1 Pseudoalteromonas sp. 2CM28B | reverse complement strand
TGTTGAACTAAGCCGCTACGCGGAGATCCTATTCTTATCATTTGAGCCACACTTACCTTGGGGTTATCCCATAACTTGGAGGTAAGTCATGAATACACTCATTGAACAAGTCAAAACTGAAATAGCCTATCGTGGTTATTCGCAAAGTACATGTAAAAGCTACTGTGAACATTTACTAAAACTCAGTCATTATTTTAATAAACCGCTCGATTCGATTACTGATGAGGAACTTAACGCCTTTTTTAACGATCCTGCGATTCGTAAACTTTCTAGAGCAAGCCAAAAAATACAGATAAACAGTATTTGGTTCTTGTTTAAGAATATTTTACATCGGCCATTGAACTTAGATATTGTACTGCCAAAAGTAAAACTTCGCGCACCCACGTATTTATCGCGCGATGACATGCGACGGCTTATAGAAAGTTGCACCGATATGCGCTTAAAAACATTGATTATGGTGTGCTATGGGTGTGGCTTACGTATTAATGAACTGCTACGCATTAAAGTGCAAGATATCGATGGACAGCGTAAAACTATTTTAATTGAACAAGGTAAAGGGGATAAATCACGCTATGTGGTTGTATCAGATAGCGTGCTGGCTCAATTACGTTGTTATTGGAAAATGTATCACCCAACAGGTTGGATGTTCTATTCACGGTTATTAATGGATAAACCTATGTCAGCATCAACCTTCAGGAAGCCATTGAGAAAACATGCACAAGCGTGTGGCTTAAAGCACTGTAATCCACATACTTTACGCCATGCTTATGCAACACACCAACTTGAATCAGGTATGCCACTTCATCAACTGCAACATCAGCTTGGCCACAGTGATATTAAAACCACACAAAGTTACTTACATTGGTTACCAGAGTTAGGTCATGGCGGCATTGATTTGCTTGCGAGCTGGAGTAAACAATGAACGCCTTACACCTCGCTGATATTTTAAACTCAAGCCTTGAGAGTTATCGCCAACATCATACGGTGAGTTATCAACAACTGCGCGTGTGTCAGCACCTTCAATCATGCAGAACGGGTCAGCTCGGTTA
>NZ_JALNTH010000097.1:0-1097 GCF_023161935.1 Pseudoalteromonas sp. 2CM28B | reverse complement strand
AGCGGTCAGCGGTCAGCGGTCAGCGGTCAGCGGTCAGCGGTCAGCGGTCAGCGGTCAGCGGTCAGCGGTCAGCGGTCAGCGGTCAGCGGTCAGCGGTCAGCGGTCAGCGGTCAGCGGTCAGCGGTCAGCGGTCAGCGGTCAGCGGTCAGCGGTCAGCGGTCAGCGGTCAGCGGTCAGCGGTCAGCGGTCAGCGGTCAGGTAATAAAAATAAAACACCGAGCCTTTTGCAAGCGAAATTTTTAGGTTTTAGTGGGATTTTACCTCGCCCAGGTTTTAGCAATGAGAAACTGTGTTTCTAACGTGAGTAAGCACTACGTCCACATTAAAAGTTGACGATGATATTATTTGTAGAATGTAGCTTGCTGGCGTTTAAATACTCATGGTGATTTTGAACGTCTCATTTACTCCTCTTTCACTTCTCTTGGTGCATTTAGGTTTTTAAGGGCGTTATTCACAAAGAGGTTAAGAGGCGCTGCGCTTTTAGAGAGGTGGCTGAATGCAAAATTTAGCGGTGTGTATAATTGGGTTTAACTAATATCTGTTAGCCTTCTCAAATTTCAGACACAAAAAAACCGACTTTCGTCGGTTTCTTTTCTATTAACTTTAATTGTAATAGAAAGTGGTGGGCGCAGGACGTATCTTCTAAGAGTGAACCTCCAACCGCCTGGTTCGTAGCCAGGTACTCTATCCACATCCACGCTTTGATTTATTCCAGGCACAAAAAAACCGACTTAAAGTCGGCTTATGTATGAAAGTGGTGGGCGCAGGACGTATCTTCTAAGAGTGAACCTCCGACCGCCTGGTTCGTAGCTTGCTACTTTCCCATATTCACTTTATTTCAGGCACAAAAAAACCAACTTTCGTCGGTTTCTTTTCTATTAACTTTAATTGTAATAGAAAGTGGTGGGCGCAGGACGTATCTTCTAAGAGTGAACCTCTGACCGTCTGGTTCGTAGCTTGCTACTTTCCCATATTCACTTTATTTCAGGCACAAAAAAACCGACTTAGTGTCGGCTTATGTATGAAAGTGGTGGGCGCAGGAGGATTCGAACCTCCGACCGCCTGGTTCGTAGCCAGGTACTCTATCCAGCTGAGCT
>NZ_JALNTH010000096.1:0-1177 GCF_023161935.1 Pseudoalteromonas sp. 2CM28B | reverse complement strand
TCGGTGTGTCAGAGTTGGTGTTGTTTATGCTATGGGAATTTGCTTTTTGGAGGCTCTCACTTTCCTAGCTGATTTAATCAGCTTAGCTAGTGTTATGTAAGCTTTCCCTGCATTGCTCAGCGCTTATTATGTATTCATTACACCTAAATTTGCCTTAATAAGCAATTATATTTTTTACACGTACAGAGGCCGCTAGCCTGAGCAGTTAAGCAGGTTAACTAATTGATTTTAAGCAGCTACCTAGCTGCTAACTCGTTCGCTCTACTTTGGTCCTTGTTTCATATAACTGGAATACGCCAATTAACCGCAAGATACCTGCCTTACAATGCTGGCAAGGCCAATGCGGTATCAGTGTTACGTTTTCTGTCTTTAGCTTCTCCACTTTACCTCTGTGTGATTCTTGTGACCTTATTAATGCTAACTTTCGCTTGCGACACGCATTAGCTAAAAAGCCATAGTGGCGAATGCGCATAAACCCTTTAGGCAATACATGTTGAAAGTAGCGCCGTAAAAATTCATTACAACTCAGAGTCATGACTTTATCGCGGTTGTTATCTGCATAATCGCGGTATTTAAAGCTCACTGTTTCTTCAGTCGCTGACACTAATCGCGATTCTGACATCACGCCTTTTCGGGTATAACGAGCAAGGTAACTAACTAGCTTTTCACTGTACGTTAAACAGGCTTTGCTATACACGCACCATTTGGTTGGGGTGTTTATCTTCGCGAATGAACTATCGCATTCATTAAGCGCCGCCAGCATTTTCCCTCTGAACACTGTTGATAATGCTTTAACGGGGTATAAATAGCCTTTTTCTATTTCATGCCAGTGTGCTTTATCAAGCGCACCTGCGGGTATCAAACAATGCAAGTGGATATGCTGACCTAAGTTTTGCCCCCACGTATGCAGTACACTTGTCATGCCTAACTGACCATGCCTCTTTCGTTTCGCAAATTTACTCAGCGTTTGCCATGTGGCTTTGAATAAACACTGATACAACGCGTTTGGGTTGTAGTGCGCAATGATATTCAACTCATGCGGGAGTGTAAAAACAAGGTGGAAATACCGACATGGTAATAAATCCTCCTGCTGTTTTTGCACCCATTTAGCCGTAGCCATGCCTTGGCAACGCGGACAATGACGGTCTCGACAGCTACATCCAATCTTTTGCGACTC
>NZ_JALNTH010000095.1:0-1226 GCF_023161935.1 Pseudoalteromonas sp. 2CM28B | reverse complement strand
TAAAATAATAGCTTTAGAATCAATTACAAATTGAATTAACTAGAACTCCATACTATCAACTCAGGAAAGAAGGCTATGTGTAGACATTAGCTATATATACTAGGATTTGTAGTGGTCAACTAATTTTGGCCACAGTTTTAGAATCTTGGTATCTAACCTCAGATTCATTTGGCGCTAAACCAGCATTATAATGATGTGGCCTAACGTTGTTGTAATATCCGTTGATATAATCACTCACACTATATTTAGCATCTTTAAAGTTTTCGTATCCAACCTTTGGCATCCACTCCGTTTTAAAGCTTCTAAAAAATCGCTCCATTGGCGCATTATCCCAACAATTTCCGCGCCTGCTCATACTTTGTGTAATTTTATAGCGCCATAAACGTTGACGATATTTTAAACTTGTATAATGACTACCTTGGTCTGAATGAAACATCAGTCCTGTCGGTTTTCCTCTACTTTCATACGCGAGTTCAAGTGCTTTTAGCGTTAAATTAGTATCTGGCGACAACGACATGGCCCAACCAACGACTTTACGTGCAAATAAATCAATAACAACGGCTAAATAAGCCCAGCGATTACCTACCCAAATATACGTCACATCACCGCACCACACGGTATCTGGCTCAACAACATCAAACTGCCTATCTAGCAAATTTGGGATTTCAAGATGCTCATTACCACCCCTTTTATATTGATGTTGTGGTACTTGGCAGCTCTCTAGTTTTAGTTTAATCATGAGCTTAGCGGCGCGATAACGGCTTAATTCAAAACCGTTATTCGTTGCAATTGCTGCGATTGTCCGTGCCCCAGCTGAGCCACCGCTCATTGCATGTATTGCTTTAACTTCAGCCTCTAGCCTTACTTGCTCTGGCGTCGGCGTTGTATCCCGTACAGCCCAATATTTATAGCTGCTACGATGCACATTGAACACGTTACACAGCACGCTAATTGGGTAACGCTCTCGTTGATTTAGCTTCTCAATTAACGAGAATTGTTCAGGGAGTCGGACATCAAGAGAGCGGTAGCCTTTTTTAATATATCCTTTTCTAATTCAATGCGTTGGATTTGCTTTTTAAGTTCGCGGATTTCAATTTGTTCGGGCGTCATTGGTGAAGCAGATGGTGTCTGGCCATTCCGCTCTTGCTTTAATTGAGTAACCCACTTACTGACGGTTGATTTACCCACCCCCATCGCTTTGGCTGCTTCTTCTTGAGTATAACTTT
>NZ_JALNTH010000094.1:0-1291 GCF_023161935.1 Pseudoalteromonas sp. 2CM28B | reverse complement strand
CCAGAGACTCAATAACTTGAGAAACTGGAACTATGAAAAAATCAAATCGCTATACATCAGAATTTCGTGAACGTGCAATTAGGCTTGTTACCACACAACAGCATGAATACCCTTCTCTTTGGGCTGCGCTAGTATCGATTTCAGATAAACTGGGATGTACCCCAGAAACACTTAGAGCATGGGTCAAGAAATCTCAAGCTCAACCGTCTAAACCCTCTTCTAATACGCAATCAACTGAAGAACGCCTTGCCGTCTTAGAGCGCGAGAATAAAGAGCTCAAGCGAACGAATGATATCCTGAGGCAAGCTGCCGCTTTTTTCGCCCAAGCGGAGCTCGACCGCAAACAGAAGTAATAGTGGATTTTATTGATGCTTGCAGAGAGCATTACGGTGTCGAGTCAATTTGCAAGGAATTGCCGATTGCACCATCAACGTATTATTCTCATAAACAGATACAAAGAGAGCCTGAGCGACTGTCTAACCGCAAAAAGCGTGATGCTGAGCTGATAATACTCATTCGCGAAGTGTGGGAGGATAATATGTCAGTTTATGGTGCAAGAAAAATATGGAAGCAGCTACAGCTTGACGACCATCAAGTCGCCCGCTGTACAGTCGAACGATTGATGCGAGTTATGGGAATTCAAGGTGTTCGTCGGGGTAAAGCACATAAGACAACGATACCTGACGAGCAACAAGATAAGCCACTTGATTTAGTTAATCGTCAATTTACTGCTGAGCAGCCAAATCAACTTTGGGTAGCTGACATCACCTATGTTGCCACATGGAGTGGGTTTGTTTATGTCGCTTTCGTGATAGATGTTTTTTCACGATACATTGTAGGTTGGCGTGTATCAACGACAATGCACACAGAGCTTATTCTTGATGCGTTAGAGCAAGCTATTTGGCATCGTGGCAACCCCGAAGGGTTAATTCACCACAGCGACAGAGGCAGCCAATATTTGTCTATACGATACACTGAGCGACTTGCTGAAGCTGGAATTCAAGCGTCTGTAGGCAGTGTGGGTGACTCTTATGACAATGCATTGGCTGAAACAATAAATGGATTATTTAAAACAGAGATTATTCGCAGAAATGGCCCGTGGAAGAATGTTGATGCTGTTGAATACGCAACGTTAGAGTGGGTCAATTGGTTTAATAATCAACGCTTATTATCTTCAATTGGGTATATTTCACCAGCTCAATATGAAACAGACTACTATGATAATTTAAACGAGTCAGGTAAAGTGGCCTGACTTAAACAAACTGGTCTCCGATGAACTCGGGGCGATTCA
>NZ_JALNTH010000093.1:0-1380 GCF_023161935.1 Pseudoalteromonas sp. 2CM28B | reverse complement strand
GGCGTCCCCAAGGGGATTCGAACCCCTGTTACCGCCGTGAAAGGGCGGTGTCCTAGGCCTCTAGACGATGGGGACACAGAAAACTGTTACCCTAGGACAAACACTAAAAATTGGTGGAGCTATGCGGGATCGAACCGCAGACCTCTTCGCTGCCAGCGAAGCGCTCTCCCAGCTGAGCTATAGCCCCAACTTATTCAATACGCTCGGTGATAATCACGTCGTGTATCGCTTAGTGCGGGGCGCATTCTATGCACCCCCCAAAATAAAGTCAACAGTTTTTTATGCGACATTATTTAAATGGTTTAAATTTCAACAAACTGGCTATCATACGTGCTAAAAAACAGATTTTCATACTAATTTAGATGTCACGTTGCGCTTTACGTTGTTGTACTCGCCACATGTATACGACTGAGTACCCTATTCAACCGATAATATGAGTTTGAATATGATTTAAAGGGTATACATTTATATGCAAATTAGCTTGGTGCTGTTTTACTACTAAAAAAGCGCTGTTCATTGGCATGTTAAACTTTAAATAACTTTTATTACCCGCTAATTTGTATCACGCAATACAATTATTGAAAGTTAGCCTTTTATTACATAAATATTTTATTGTTTATCCCACCACCAATGATATCTATTTAGTCTACGCCGCCGACTTTAAATAAACATTAAGCTTAACAATTGTTCGTTTAATATTAGTTTGTTGATAAAGTGAACACCGTTCGCACTGTATTGTTTATAAAAGCTTCATTCAGCACATTTTTATCATTCAAGTGTTGACACATTTGCAACTCTATCTATAATAGCGCCCCACAACAACGCAGCAATGTGATGTTGTTTAGATGCGGGTGATTAGCTCAGTTGGGAGAGCATCGCCCTTACAAGGCGAGGGTCACTGGTTCAAGTCCAGTATCACCCACCACATTTCGATGTGTCGTATCTAAATTCTATATGAGCCATTGCTCAATTAGAAAAGAGAGAACTACCGCTATTTAAAAATAACGGCGAGGTTCACTGGTTAAAGTCCAGTACTATTTATTATAATAGTTGCGTTTGAATTTATATGTGGGTGATTAGCTCAGTTGGGAGAGCATCGCCCTTACAAGGCGAGGGTCACTGGTTCAAGTCCAGTATCACCCACCACATATAAAATCTATTATTATGTTAATAGTCATATGTAAATTTGTAATATGGGTTGTTAGCTCAGTTACAAGAAATGAGAGCATCACCGCTATTTACAAGTAACGGAGAAGTTCACTGGTTAAAGTCCAGTACTATTAAACTTTAATAGTAGCGTTTGAATTTATATGTGGGTGATTAGCTCAGTTGGGAGAGCATCGCCCTTACAAGGCGAGGGTCACTGGTTCAAGTCCAGTA
>NZ_JALNTH010000092.1:0-1772 GCF_023161935.1 Pseudoalteromonas sp. 2CM28B | reverse complement strand
TGGGCTTCTTGGATAACTTTGGCATTGTAACTCTGGCCTTCTAATTTAAGTACCGCAGGAGAATCAATTGATAAATTTAGCTTTTTATTTGGAGAAACTTTTGCTTCAACCCATAGTTGTTTTTCATCAGCTAACAACATGACTGAATCCCCAGCATCAACACGTTGCCCTTGGATAAAGTCGTCTTGAAGCACGACACCTTCACGGTGCGCCGTTAATGCATATTGTCCAAATGCTTTAATGTCTTTGTTAGAAATACCATTTATTGCTTTTTCAGTTAACCCTAAAGCAATGAGCTTGCCATAGCTCGCATTGTATGTTGTTTCAGCTTGTAATAATCGACTTTCACTCACCGTCTTATTACCCAGCTTTTTTACACGTTGCCATTCGGTTGAAGCGATTAAATAGTCAGCTTGTGCTTGAGCCATTGCTTCACTAAATAATGTAACTAACTTCTGACCTATTTCTACATACTCGCCAAGCGCTGCATGGCGACTGATAATGACTGACTCTGTACGTGGTGATACCACATAACTTTTATAGCCATTAGCTTTTATTTCGCCAGGTGCATATACGGAGCTAAATTGATATTCAGGCTTAACACTTTCCACTTTAATGTTAGCAAGCGACATCTTCTTTGGATCAATAGTGATACCTTCTTCATGTTCTTCTTCTCCCTCTCTATTACCACCTTCATGGCCGTGCTCGTCATGGTCACCTTTATCTTCTTCATGTCCCTTTTCGTGTTCATGCTCATCTTGATGTTCTTTTTCTTCTTGTTTCGAAACGTTTGTGACAGAACCAGTTCCATCTGACGACTGTGCAAAAGCATCATGATTTGTAGTAAACCCAACTAACAGGCAGCTAATTACTACGGCTAAAAATTTTTTACTAATTACTGTATTCATTTTTGTAACCTATATTTTTAATAAATTTAAGATTTCGTTTTTCGCTACTGAAAAAACAAAGCGCTCAAATCTCAAATTTGGATAACTGACCCATACTTAAAATGAAGGATATTTCTGCAAGCTTGAATTGATTTTCCAAACGTATTCCTGCATGAAGCCCTTCCGCACGTTGATTTAATGCGAGTAAATAATCAGAAGTGTTTATGTCACCAGCTTGCCAGCGCTTATTTAATAAATTTGCGCTGCTAGCCAACCTACCTTGGGTGAGCTTTTGCCATTGCTCGTAGTATTTTCTACTGACATTAAGCGATTCATAATTAGCTTTTGCTTCAAAAGACTGCTTTCGATATACCGACTGAAAATTCGCCTCGGCTGCAATGGCTTCTAAATAAGCGGCTTTAACATTATCTGTATAGTTATTTCTGATGTTTAAAGGCATTGAAAAAGTCACACCAACCAAGTCTTCATCTCCACTTTTCCCTGCGCTAACGCCAATGGTTGGATTAGCTTTAGATTCCATAGTGGTTAGTTGAGCTTTAGATTGTTGTCCCTTCCATTTCGCTCTAGCAAGTTTAACTTTTGGATGTTCCTCAACCCACTGGGAGTTAAATGAGTAGCTTGTTGCTCCAAAAGTAAATGAAAACAAATTGGTAGTATTAGGCGTCCAATCAGGCAATAACTCCTGAACATTTACCTCTGCATTTTTCAAAGCAATTTGCGACTCAGATATTTCACTGAAAACTTGGGACAAGTTTAAATAAACCAGTTCAGCGTCAAGTGGCTCTAAAAGTCCTGCTTTTCGCTTATCTTCAATAATTCCAACGAGCGTTTGTAATTGATTTTCTCTTACTGAAAGTAACTGAG
>NZ_JALNTH010000091.1:0-1937 GCF_023161935.1 Pseudoalteromonas sp. 2CM28B | reverse complement strand
TTCAATGAATTGATTTCTGGCGTTAGAGCTGATGTCGGCATCAAAATATTTGGTGATGATTTGGATCGGTTATTACTCACCGCAAAAGATATTCTAAATATAGTGAAAACCGTGGACGGTGCTGCTGATGCCCGAATGGAACAGGTCACAGGTGTTCCATCTTTATCAGTAATTCCTAAACGAGAAGCGCTTGGTAGGTATGGTTTGAGCGTTACCGAACTGCAAGACTGGGTTGCTACTGCAATTGGCGGTGAATCTGCGGGGATCATTTATGAAGGAGACAGACGATTTGAGTTAGTTGTTCGTCTACCGGAGCAAATAAGAACGGATATCGATAGCTTGAAGCATCTGCCGCTTCCACTTGAGAATGGTAACTATGTGCCACTTGAAGAAGTTGCAGAGCTTAAATCTGAGTCTTTACCTGCTCAAATTAGCCGTGAGAGAGGTAAAAGAAGAGTTGTGGTTACCGTCAATGTTCGTGGTAGAGATTTAGGCGGTTTTGTCAAAGAAGTGAAAGCTAAAATTAATCAGGAAGGAGAAATTCCAGCAGGATACTGGCTTGATTATGGCGGAACCTTTGAACAGCTAGAGTCAGCGAGTAAAAGATTAAGCTTAGTTGTGCCGATCACACTAATTGTTATCTTAGGTATTTTGGTTATTGCATTTGGTTCATTAAAAGATGCATTGATCATTTTCAGTGGTGTACCGTTAGCATTAACTGGGGGCGTAATTTCTCTTTATTTAAGAGACATGCCTTTATCTATTTCGGCAGGTGTCGGCTTCATTGCATTGTCAGGTGTTGCCGTATTAAATGGCTTGGTTATGTTGGCTTTTATTCGAGATCTTTGGCATGAAAAAGGCGACCTTTACGTAGCGATCATTGAAGGTGCCATCATTCGTTTAAGACCTATTTTAATGACGGCACTGGTCGCAAGTTTAGGTTTTATTCCAATGGCGTTAAACACTGGAATTGGTGCAGAAGTGCAACGACCACTAGCAACAGTTGTTATCGGCGGTATTGTATCTTCTACAATTTTAACTTTGTTTGTATTGCCTATTTTATATCAATGGGCGCATGGCGCTGAGAGTAGTAAACAGCAATCTGACGAAATTTAAAAACAAAAAAGCAGCTTAATTTATGTTTAAGCTGCTTTTATATTTAATCTTTTTATTTTAATTTTTAAAGTTTAATTCGCATCATCTCGGCAAGTTTCTTTAGGAAACTCAAATTCAATGGTTGTATGAGACAAGCGATAGGCAGAAAGTCTCTTAGCCACTTGTTCCTTAAGTTTAATTAATTCATCAACGTCAGTTTTTTCGACTAATTCTATGTGAGCAGTTAATACGTGACTTTCGCCATCTAACGACCAAAAATGCAGATGATGTACGCCATTAACTTCTGGAAGGTTAGTTAGCGACTGTTTTATACTTTCTTGAGTTTCTTCATCTGGCGCGGCCTGAAGAAACAAGACAATTGTTGATTTCAGATTTTTAAAAACATTGAACAAGATAAACAATGTGAAGCCAATAGATAGTAACGGATCTAAAATGGGCAAATCTACAAATAACAGCACAATAGATACAATAAGCACAGCAACCCAGCCAAGTACGTCTTCAAGCAAGTGCCATGTAAGTACTTTTTCATTTAAGGTTTCTCCAGCTTTTAATTTTAATACAGCATATCCGTTAACGGCAACGCCGAGTATCGCTAGCCCTAACATCCCCTCGACTACAGGCATTTCAGGATTGGACAGCCTTGGAATTGCTTCAAATAAAATCCAAATTGAGCCAATGATTAAAACAATACTGTTTATCAATGCGCCAAAGAGTGTAAGTCTACGATAACCATAACTAAACTTATCTGATGCTTCTTTATCTGAAAAACGACTTAAAATCCACGCAAAACCTATTGAAAGACTATCACCAAGATCGTGAAC
>NZ_JALNTH010000090.1:0-2131 GCF_023161935.1 Pseudoalteromonas sp. 2CM28B | reverse complement strand
TACGCTTTCCTATTTTTTTGTCAACACTTAATTTTTAGTTTCTTTTAAAAGATTTAAAAGCTAAGTTTTACTCGACTCACTGAGTAGCTCGTGCCTCGCTATGCGTTGCGCTCTGCCGTCTCAGTGGGGTCGCATTATAGGGCGAATCAATTTTAACGCAAGCGTTTTTAAACGCTTTTTTGCATTTAATTTTTACCCCAAAGATACCCCACCCAGACACACAAGATACCCACAAAACCCTGTGGATAACTCATTTTTTTGCGCTGTTTACTAAACTATTTACCTTGCTTGTGGTAAGTTGCGGCGCATATTTACAACTCGTTCACTAGGCAACACACATGACAGATATAATAAATAGTATAAGTGGTCTCTTATGGGGTCATATTTTAGTGTACTTATTAATAGCCGCTGGGCTATTTTTTACCATACGTCTTGGTTTCATCCAATTTGTACAATTCCCACACATGATTAAAGTCATGTTTCAAAGTCGCCAAGGGTCAGATGGCGGTATTTCCTCTTTTCAAGCTTTCTGTACTTCTTTAGCCGCCCGTGTTGGTACCGGTAATATGGCAGGTGTTGCAGTCGCACTTTATTTAGGTGGTGCTGGTGCTATTTTTTGGATGTGGTTAATTGCTTTGATCGGTATGGCCACTAGTTTTGCAGAAAGCACATTGGCTCAAGCTTACAAAATACGTGATGAAGAAGGCAACTTCCGTGGAGGCCCTGCTTATTATATGGAGTACGGACTTGGCAAGCGCTGGATGGGCATAGTGTTCTCACTATGTTTAATTTTAGCCTTTGGTTTAGTTTTTAATGCGGTACAGTCAAACTCTATCGCTGCAGCTTTTGAAGTCGCCTTTGGTATTCCTAACTATATAGTAGGTATTGCACTTGTAATTGGTTCAGGCATCATAATATTTGGTGGCCTAAAAACAATTTCACGATTTGCTGAATTAGCAGTGCCATTTATGGCCGCTGCCTACTTAATTGTTGCACTGTATATATGTGCTGTAAATTACACTGAATTACCTGATGTATTTATGCATGTGATTAGAAGTGCCTTTGGTCTTGAACAAGCTGGTGCCGGTGCAATTGGTTATGGGGTAATGCAGGCGATGATCCAAGGGATCAAACGCGGCTTGTTCTCAAACGAAGCCGGTATGGGTAGTGCTGCGAATGCTGCAGCAACTGCAACACCAAACCCACCTCACCCTGCTTCACAGGGGTATGTACAAATGCTGGGTGTATTTGTAGATACTATTATTATTTGTACTGCAACTGCTGCTCTTATTTTATTATCAGAACAGTTAGTACCAGGCTCTGATGTAACGGGTATAGCACTTACACAAGCAGCGCTTGAGGAGCATGTTGGTAGCTGGGGCGCAATATTTGTTGCAGTCGCTATTTTGTTTTTTGCTTTTACATCAATAGTAGCTAACTATTCTTATGCAGAAACGAACTTATTATTCTTAGAGCATAACCACGCATCTGGCATGTTGATCTTCAGGTTATTAGTGTTAGGTATGGTAATGTTTGGTGCATTGGGCGAATTACCACTAGTGTGGACATTAGCTGATGTATCTATGGGCTTAATGGCAATAGTGAACGTAATCGCATTATTTATGCTCTCAGGTGTTGTCGTGTGGCTTACTAAAGATTATAACGCTCAACGACGCGTCGGAAAGTTACCGACGTTTGATCCAAGTAAGAACGACAAACTCAATAAAACTATTCCAAAAGGTATTTGGCATAAATAATTAGTTTTTATACTTCAAGTTAAAACCCGAAACGGCCATTGTTATTTCGGGTTTTTTATTGATTTAACTTTAATCTTAAAGTTACTGATAACAGTAGCCACTTATAAATTACTAATGCGAAGAGAGACGTTATTAAAGCCGCCCAACCTGCCTATAAGCTCACCTTATCCAAACATTATAAGCATCCTACAAGTAAATTTAATAACCTATGTAGTAGGTCTCCATGCTTATAACGACATCCCTGCTTAGGTTTATATACATTACTGCATAACCATAATAACTAACACTGCGCTTATTATACCAATCCGCAATAATACTCAATCATTTTGCGGGGCTAAACGTGTCGCTATCTGTGTTAAAAAATTCTCATTTAG